>JAQGIJ010000515.1 GCA_028291285.1 Phenylobacterium sp.
GCCGCCGCCTGAGGGCGCCGGCGCGGGCCGCGCCGTCTGCGCATGCGCAACCGGGGCGATGAGTACCGCAAGGACGCTGAAGGCGGTGGTGCTCAGCATGCGGGCGAGCGCGCCAGACATATCATTCCCCCCTGTTGTTCGTGCTCTGTTGCACTTGTTGCGAGAAGCCATCGGCTCGCCTCGCCTTTACCGAACGGGAGTCTACGAGAAACTGAGCGGAAGTCTAGGGCTGAAAGTGCGCCTGAGTGCAACATTCGGCGGGTGTACACTTATTGCAACAGTCGCCCGGGGGGCGCCGCGCCTTTGCTCGATAGGCGGCCGCGGCGTCGGCCGGCCGGGCATGAGGCGGCGGGTGAATTGCGGACACGAACCGTTGACTGCACTGCAGGATTCAGTAGCGGTTAGCCGGAACTGGAGAGGTGAAGCATGGGAACGGGCCTGCAGTTCGGAACCAACGTCTACAAGTTCCCGAAATTCGGGCCGGCGGTGGAGCCGCTGGTCGAGTTCGTCCAGACCGCAGAACGAGTGGGCTTCCACCACATGCGGTTCCTCGACCACGTGGTGGGCATCGTCGCGGAACGCCACGGCGGCATCGCCAACACGCCCTACACCAGCGACAGCATTATCCGCGAGACCTTCACCGTGCTCGCCTACCTGTCGGCGGTGACGAGCAAGATCGGCTTCGTCACCGGTGTCCTGGTCCTGCCGCAACGCCAGACCACCCTGATCGCCAAGCAGGCCGCCGAGGTGGACATCCTGTCGAAGGGGCGGCTGACGCTCGGCGTCGGGCTCGGCTACAACCAGGTGGAATACGAGGCGATGGGCGCGAGCTTCAAAGACCGCGTCCCGATGTTCGAGGAACAGGTCGAGGTCCTGCGGCTGCTCTGGACGCAGGAAGAGGTGAGCTTCGAGGGCCGGTTCCACAAGCTGACCGACGTCAGCCTCTCGCCGCGCCCGATCCAGCGGCCAATCCCGCTCTATTTCGGCATGGGACGCTCGTTCGCGCCGATCCCGCCGGACGCGGTCCTGCGGCGCTGCGGCCGGCTGGCCGACGGGTGGTTGCCGATCTTCAAGCCGGACGAGGAGGGCCGGGCCGCGGTCGCCAAGGTCCATGAGGCGGCGATCGAGGCCGGGCGCGATCCGGCTCAGCTGCAGATGGAGATGGGGCTCGACGTGCAGGGCCTGAGCGCGTCCCAGATCAGCGACGAGATCAAACGGCGCCAAGACTTCGGCGCCACGCGGATCCACATTGCTCTGCCGGGAGACTCTCCGCAGGAGCAGACCGAGTCGCTGAAGCGCGTCGCCGACGTGCTCCACCAGGGCTGGCTCGGCTGACGCTCAGGGCTTATGCCGCCACGGCCCAGGCCCGGCCTACGCCGCCTCGGCCTGGTGGGGCGCCTTGACCGCGCGCGCGGCGATCAGCTTGCCGATCGCCTCGTCGTCGAAGCCCTGCTCCCGAAGGATCTCCAGCGAATAGTCGCCAACCTCCGGCGCAAAGCGTCCGTCCGAGGCGGGGCGCAGGGGCGAGTCCGAGAAGCGCCAGAACTGGCCGAGGTCGCGGTAGACCCCCCACTTGGCATGACCCCGGAACTCGATCGTGCGTCCGAACCGGATGTTCTCCTCGTCGAAGAAGTATTCGTCGGCGCGATAGCGCTTGCCGACCGGCTCGACCGCAACGCCGAGCGCGCGCAGCCGGGACACGGCGTCTGCGGTGGCAAGCGCCGCCGCCCAGGCCGTGATCACCGGAATCGGGTCCTCGCCGCTCGCGCCGGTTTCGCCAAGCAGGGCCTGACGCATCGCCTCGGCCCAGGCGTGGACGACCAGCCAGCCGTCCGCCGTCTGGTAGAGGCGCGTCCACCAGTTGAACCCGTATTGCTCCGCATCCACCGCCAGCGGGTCGACGATCACGCCATCCTCGCGGATCACCGTCTCGGCGGTGCTGAGGATGGCGGAGCCCATCTGCGGGCACTCGATGTACTGGCCCCCCCCGGTGCGATTGCGGTGATGGAGGGCCATCAGCAGACCCGCCGCGCCGAGCAGGCCGTTGCCGGGGTCCATGCTGCCGATCGCGCTGTAAGGGCCGACATAGCGCGCATCCTCATGCCGCATCATCAGCCCGGTGATGGCCGACGAGAGCGGCTCGAAACCGGGATAGCCCTTGTAGGGCCCCTGCGAGCCGAAGGCCGGGGAGTGCATGTAGATCAGGCTGGGATTGAGATCGCGCAGATCCTCGTAGCCCATGCCGATGGACTCCGCGACGCCCGGGCGAAGGTTGTGCTGGACGATGTCCGCCCACTTCACCAGCCGCTCCACGACCTCGCGGGCCTCCGGCTTCTTGAGGTTGAGCGCCAGCATCCGCTTGTGGTGATTGGCGGCGTTGAAGTAGCGGCCCTTCGACACCGGCCGCATCGGACATCCGGCCAGGTTCTCGATCTTGATCACGTCCGCGCCGAGGTCGGCGAGAAGACGGCTGGCGAACGGACCGGCGAAGAACACCCCGAAGTCGACCACCTTGACGCCCGCCAGCGGGTAGCGGGCGGAGGGCTCGCGGCGGCCGGGACTGGGCGCGGGGAAGCGCTTGCGGGCGGTGGCGAGGTCGGCGGCGGCCTCCTCGGCTCGCACGTGACGCTCGGCGACGGGCGCGGGCAGGCCCGGCGACTCCGAGAACTTGAGCACGGCGCCCGCCGCGCGGACGGTCTCGCCGTCCGGCAGCTCCACAAGCGTGGTCAGCTGGTTCTCCAGCACCTGCGGATCCCCGTAGACCTCTCCGGCCAGCAGGTCCGGCATGGTCGGAATGTCCAGCTCGCGCAGGATCCTGAGCCACTCTGGGCGGGACTTCTGGGCGAACATCACCGGCAGCGTCTCGTTGTACAGCTCCACCTGCCAGGGCTCGATGGGCTGGCCGATCTCGGAGGCCCCCTCGGTCGGGATGGGCGGGATCTGCTCCTGCAGGCCGGCGAGCTCCATCAGGCTGGAGAAGCCGCGCTTGGTGCCGGTGTGGACGTGCAGCCACTCGGCGTCGGCGCATTGGAAGGAGTCCAGCACCAGCCGCCCCATTCCGCCCATGCGGATGTCGATCGGCATGTCGTCGGCTTTTTCGTTCTGCGACCAGTACCAGTACATGGTCTGCTGAGCGGCGAGGCCGTCGGCGACCGAGGTGTCGACGATCTGTCCCCTGCCCGTGTCGTGGCGGGCGTGGAGGGCGGCCAGCAGCACCGTGACGCCGTTGAACGCCGCGGCGTAGGAACCGGTCGGAAAGGTCGGCATCTTCGGACCTTCGCGGTACCCGTACTGGCGGTAGTACATGCCCTGCCGCGCCCACAGCAGCGGCTCGGACCAGACATCCGGCTCCTGGGCGGACTCGCGGCCGTAGCCGGAGATCTGCAGGCAGACCAGCGCCGGATCCCGCGCCATGAGCGCCTCGAACGCCAGGCCCATCTCCTCGAGCTGCGCACGGGAGAAGTCGGTCGCGAAGACGTCCGCATCGGAGATCAGGCCCGCCAGGTCGAGCTGGTCGTCCAGCGGAACCAGGCTCTTGCCGCGACGCCAGACGGACTCGGCGAGCTCCCAGCTCGGCTCGGGCTTGGCCGCCGGGTCGGTCACCTCGACGACGGTCGCGCCGTTGTCGGCGAGCAACATGCCCATGACCTTCGCGGACATGTGCCAGGTCAGCACGACAACGCGGAGCCCCTGCAGCGGTCCAGATTTCCTCGAAAGCATTCCCGTTCCTCCGCTCACTTCCTGCGCCGGTTCGGCCCGTGCGCGCAGGGCGGCCACGCGGGGCCGACACCAGTGTACCACCAGCTCCGGCGCGCCCGTTGCGCCGAGGCTCTCCCCGTGTAATTTTTGTCCTCGCGTGCAGTTTTCTATGGGTCACCCCGCGAATGTCAATCCGTCGGACGGACGCATTCGCCTAGGCGCGGTCCCGCGGAGCCTGGACGCCGGTCTTGGGAGGAGCACGATGTTCGAGCTGGTCGGGCTTGGCGGACGGCGCCTCGGAAAAAGGCTCCGCCTTTTCTTCGGGCCAGGGCCGTGCCATGTCGTCCATGAGTTTCACGAGGCGCCTGGTCTTGACGAACGTCGCCCGCAAGCGCGCCAGCTACTCCAGCCCCACGATCCTGGCCCGACGCGCGCGCATCCTGGAGCTGACGCGCGAGCTCATCGCCGAACAGGGCCTGAGCGGATTCAGCATCAGCGAACTCGGCCAGCGGGCGAACGTCGCGAAGCAGACGATCTACAACATCTTCCAGACGAAGGAGCGGATGATCGCCACGGCGATCAACGAGTACTTCGAACAGCGCGAGGACGAGATCCACTACCACAGCCCGCAAGGGACGATGGAGCGGATGATCGAGCGCACCATCGTCGCGGGCCGGCGCGGCGCAAGCCTGCCGCACTACATGGCCGCGCTGATGATGATCTACTTCTCGCCGGACCCGGATGCGGACATCTGGGCCGCGATCCAGCGCAGCACGGCGCACGCGCACAAGTCGTGGATCGACAATCTCGCCGCGAACGGCCTGCTGCAGAGTTGGATTCGCCCCGACGTGCTGACCGCCGACATGGCCCTGCTCCGGAACGGGATCACGCTCGAATGGTGCCGCGGGCGCATCGACATCGACGAGGCTTTGCGCCGCAAGGTCGCGGCCCTGCTGACGACCATGGTCGGGGCCACGCGCCAGCCGGTCCGCGGGGAGATCGAGGCGCGTCTGGCGGAAACCCTGATCCACGGCCTGCCAGACTACCGACCGCCGCCGGATCCGCCGGCGCCGCGCACGCGCGCGCGGCCGAAGTCGGCTTAGCGCGGCGGGGCTGGGCTCACCCCTGCCCGCCTGCGCCCGGGAAGGCCTGAATGGAAGCCCTGTTCGAACGCGTGGCCCGGGTGGACGAGCTGGCGGAGGGCGGACAGCGCCTGGTGTCCGTGGGCGGAAAGAGCATCCTGCTCTGCAAGTCCGACGGCGAGGTCTTCGCCGTCCAGAACCGCTGCACCCACGACCACGAGCAACTGGTCGGCGGCCACATCCGCAAGTGCACGATCGTCTGCCCGTTCCACGGCGCCCGCTTCAGCCTCAAGACCGGCCTGCCGTTCGGGCCGCCCGCCTTCGAGCCGATCGACACCTATCCGGTGCGCATCGTCGACGACCATATCGAGGTCGGCGCGGCGCCGAACGGTTGAGGGCGCTCGGCGGCGGAGACACGAAAATTAGACGTTGACCAGTTTTCGACAGCGTGCATCCTAATCCCACCACGCGCACGACCCGGCCATGCGGACCGGAGCGGCCGGCGAGGGAGGACGCGATGACGGTCTACAAGGCCATTTCGGCGGATTCGCACGTCAACGAGCCGGCGAGGATGTTCGTCGACCGCGTGCCGGCCAAGTTCAAGGACGTGGCGCCGCACATCATCGAGCTCGACAACGGCGGCGAGGCCTGGCGGATGGCCGACATCGACGCGCCCGTGCCGTTCGGCTCCGCGGCGGTCCACCACCGAGCCACCAAGCGCTTCGACCGCGCGAGCTACAAGGCCCGCTTCGGCGAGCTGAAGGACGGCCTCCAGGCCGGCGTGCGCTATTCCGACATCCTGCCCGGATCGTACGATCCGAAGGAGCGGGTCAAGGAGCAGATCGAGGACAATCTCGACGGCGAGTTCTTCTACAACAACCCGGGCGTCTGGGCCGCGGTGAAGGCCGCGCGGGACAGAGAGCTCATCTACCACTGCTTCCGCGCCTACAACGACTGGATGGCGGAGTTTTGCGCCCACGATCCGACTCGGCTGTTCCCGATCGGCATCATTCCGTCCACCGGCATCGACGACGCCATCTCCGAGCTCAAGCGCTGCCTGATCGATCTCGACATGAAGGGCGTGGCGCTGGAGAGCTATCCGAACGGCTCGCTGAGCGACCCCGCGCCCGAAGACGACCGGTTCTGGGCGCTCGCCGAGGAGATCGGCAAGCCGGTGTCGCTGCACCTGTCGATCCGAGTGCCGGCGAACGCGATCGCCATCGTCTCGCGCGGCAATGTGGCCGAGCTTCGCAAGATCACCGGCGCGGGGGCCTTCCCGATGGTGTGCCAGAAGCTCATCCTGTCGGGTGTCTTCGACCGCTTCCCCAACGTGAAGTTCGTCGGCGCCGAGACCCAGTCCGGCTGGGTGCCCTTCTATCTCGAGCGGTTCGACGCGACCTACAAGCGGATGGCCCGTGAGCAGGGCGTGAAGCTCGACCTGCTGCCCTCGGACTACTTCCAGCGCAACATCTACACCACCTTCCTGATCGACCAGGTGGGGGTGAACAACCGCTACGCCATCGGCGTCGACCGGATGATGTGGATGTGCGACTTCCCGCACTCGGTCTCCAACTGGCCGATCGACGTGGAGCTGGCGCATGCCCAGCTGAAGGCCGGCAACGTCCCCGCCGACGAGTGGGAGCGGCTGATGTGGCGCACGGTCGCCGACCTCTACCAGGTCCCCTACGAACTGCCCGCCGGCCAGGCGCTCGCGGCCTGACCGCTTCGCACGCTGACCCTCTCGCCAGGACATCCCAGATGACACTTCATCGCATGATCTCGGCCGCAAGCGGCGTGATCGAACCGCCGGATCTCTGGTCCAGGCGGCTGCCCGCCAAGTTCGCCGACCTCTGCCCGCGGATGGCGGAGACCGAGGACGGCGTGGTCTGGACGGCGGCTCACAAGGTCGCCCCGAAGCCGGCCTACCTGGGCGCGCTCGCCGACGCCCATGAACGACCCCGGAAGCTGTCCGTGGCCGCCGCGGCCTGGCTTGCGACCGCCGAAGGCCGCCGCTGGATCCAGGACCGCGACGAGGTGGTCGGCGAGGTGCTCTACTCGACCGGCGCGGTCTGGGACCTGATCAACGCCACCGAGGATCCAGACTTCATCGTCGCCTGCTACCGGGCCTACAACGACTGGCTGGCTGAGCTCTGCGCGCAGGACAGCGAGCGGTTCATCGGCGTGGCCAAGGTTCCGACCACCGGCGCCACAGACGCCACGGCCGAGCTCACCCGCGCGGTGGAGGAACTGGGCCTCAGAGCCGTGGTGCTGGACGCCTGGCCCGGCGGCGCGGACTGCCCGCCGGCCATGAAGGAATGCGAGTCGTTCTGGGAAGCCGCCGCCTCCCTCGACGCGCCGGTCAGCGTCTACCGGCCGCTCAATGGCGGCCGCGAGGCCGAGCCGTCGATCGCGGCCGGCGTCTATCCCGAGTTCTACAACGACCTCGTCACCATCATCTACGCCAACATCTGCGACCGCTATCCGCAGCTCCGACTGGTCTCGGTCGCGCCCAACTGCGGCTGGGCGCCGTCCGCCTACGAGACGCTCAGCGAGACCTACATGCGCATGGCCGCGGTGCGGAAGATGAGCCTCGGCGACCCCGACCTCTACCCTTCGGACTATCTGCGCCGCTTCGTCTGGTACGTGACCCAGGAGGACCGCACCGGACTGCTCAACCGGGCCTACATGGGCGAGGCGCACCTTCTGTGGGGCTCCTTCGCCTTCATGGATCACAACTCGGTCTGGCCGAACACGCGTCAGCTGTTCGAGCGGGTGACGGCGGGCTTTCCGGAACCGTTCCGCGGCCGGCTGGCCGGCGAGACCTGCGCCCGGCTCTATGGCCTGGGCAACGCCGGCCGGTTTACGGCGGAGGAAGTCAAGGCCTACGACAGCTATGCGCTGCTCTGAGCCGGGCCGCGAGCCGACCGCATCGGACGGGGCGGAGCCGGCCGGCCAGGAGCTGACCGGGATCCTCGATCGGCTCGGCCTGCCGTCGATGCGGCGCCACATCCTGCTCTGCGCCGACCAGACCAAGCCCAAGTGCTGCGACCGGGAGACGGGCCTGGAAGCGTGGGAATTCCTCAAGCGGCGCCTGCTTGAGCTCGGCCTGGTCGGGCAAGGCGGCGTCTTCCGCAGCAAGGTGAACTGCCTGCAGGTCTGCCGCGGAGGGCCGACGGCCGTCATCTACCCCGACGCGATCTGGTATCGCGGCTGCACCCCGGCTGTTCTGGAGCAGATCATCCAGCGGCATCTGATCGGCGGCGAGCCGGTGGAAGACTTCGTCATCGGCCGCGGCGAGCGCTAGGCTGATCCTCCAAAGGCGCGCCGGGGCTGCCAGGCCGCCGGCGCCGAGCCTGCCAGGCGGCGATAGGAGGCGCAGGACAGCAGGATCAGGACGACCATGACCGGCGAGGCGCAGCCGACCACGATGGCCAGCGAGTAACGGGCCTGCGCCGGCGAGTGGAAGACGTAGTCGGTCAGCAGGCCGACGACGATCGGCCCGACCGTGAGGCCGACCAGGCTGATGATGCTCAGATAGAGCGCGCTGACCTGCGACCGCAGTTCATTGGGCAGGATCGGCTGGAGCGCGGTCGGCGCGCAGGCGAACGGCATGTA
>JAQGIJ010000521.1 GCA_028291285.1 Phenylobacterium sp.
GATCGATCCGGTGATGCTGCAGCACAACGGCCACTACCTGACCAAGTTCAGCGGCTCGACCTACAACGCCGACCCCGCCGAATACGCCCAAAGGATCGAGGAGGTGCTGGCGGCCATCGGCCAGGGCGTCCTGTCGGGCCTGACCCACGCCATCTATCCGCTGGCCGAGGCGGTTCGCGCCCACACCGATTTCGAGGCGCGCAGCACCAGCGGCTCCATCGTGATGGTCGCGTGAGTACGCCAGCAGGCGGCGTCCCATGAAGCCTGTCGCCCGGATGCCGGTGCTGTTCCTTGGCCACGGCACCCCGCTCAACGCCCTGCGTGACAACGCCTGGACCCGGACCTGGCAAAGGCTCGGGGCCCAGGCGCCGCGCCCCAAGGCCATCGTCGTCATCTCGGGCCACTGGTGTACGACCGGCGTGCGCGTCACCGGCCAGGTCCGGCCGCCGACGATCCACGACTTCGGCGCCTTCCCCCAGGCCCTGTTCGACATCCGCTATCCGGCGCCGGGCGATCCCGGCCTGGCCGCCCGCATCCGTCGCTTGCTGGCGCCGGTTCCCGCAGCGCTCGACCACGATTGGGGCTTCGACCACGGCGCCTGGTCGGTCTGCTCGAAGGCCTTTCCCGCCGCCGACATCCCGATGGTGCAGCTCAGCGTGGACATCGCCCAACCGCCGCGATTCCATTTCGACCTCGGAGCGCGGCTGACCCCCCTGCGGGAGGCGGGGGTCCTGATCCTGGCCAGCGGCAACGTCGTGCACAACCTGCAGCTGCGCGAGCGCGACGCCCCGTTCGCCTACGACTGGGCCACCGATTTCAACGACTTCATCCGCGACGCCCTGCTGGCCGGGCGCATGGACGCGGTCATCGACTATGCCGGGCAAGGGCTGTCGGCGGCCCTGGCGGTCCCGACGCCGGACCACTTCTACCCCTTGCTCTACGCCTGCGGCGCGGCGGACGGGGACGCCGCCGCGATCGAGGTGGACGACGTCTATCAAGGCTCGATGAGCATGATGAGCGTGTCGTTCGGCATGGCGGCGGCGCTTGACGCTCCAAGGCCGCCCCTGCGGCGTCGGCCAACTCAATAGGGTCCCATCTGCAAGAACTGCCAGGCGGCGTTTGCTAGCGTCTGACCGCTGGGCGCGTGCCCTTCAGAATTTCTTACGCGCCATCAGCCGTATCGAGCGGGCGGGGACGAAGCCGTATGCACAAGCCCATTTTCACGGACGCATTCTTCGACAGTATGGACAGCTCCATCGTCGACGTGAACGAAGCCGAAATGCTTCCGCCCGAGATCTACGTCGATCCTGAATTCTACGAGTTCGAGAAGGACGCGATCTTCGCCAAGGAATGGCTGTGCGTCGGCCGCCAGGGCTGGATCCCCAATCCCGGCGACTATTTCACCGCCAAGCACATGGGCGAGCCGCTGATCATCGTGCGCAATCGCGCCGGCGAGATCCGCGCGATGTCCAGCGTCTGCCAGCACCGGGGCATGGTGGTGGCGGAGGACTCCGGCAACACCCGCAGCTTTCTGTGCCCCTACCATCACTGGGCCTACAATCTGGAAGGCGAACTGATCAGCGCCCCTGCGATGGAGAAGGCCTGCAATTTCGACAAGGGCGAGTTCAGCCTGCCGCAGCTGAAGGTCGAACTCTGGCTGGGCTTCATCTTCATCAACTTCGACCTGGAGGCGGCGCCCCTGGCCCCGCGCCTGACCGCCGTCGAGGCCGCTCTGGCCAATTACGACCTGGTCAGCGCCGACGGGTCGTCCGAGACCGAGAACAAGACCTTCCCATGGAACTGGAAGATCATGTTCGAGAACAACAACGACGGCTACCACGCCAACCGGCTGCACGCCGGGCCGATGCACGACAATGTGCCCAGCGAGCTGTCGGTGTTCCCCGAGCTGCCCGAGAACACCGCCGGCTATTTCCGCTTCAACGGCACCCTGCACCCCGACACCAGCTTCAACCCGACCATGAAGGCGGTGCTGCCGATCTTCCCCAAGCTGACGGCCGAGGAACGCCACCGCTATCTGTTCGCCAACGTCCCGCCGACCCTGTCGCTGATCATCCGCAGCGACCTCGTCGCCTACATCATCCTGCACGCCAACACCCATGACACCATCACCGCCCGGCGCGGCTGGCTGGCCGCGCCGGGGGCCAGCCAGGAGGTGCTGTTCAAGGAGCGGCTGAGCATGAACCTGGCCGCCTCGGCCGAGATCGCCGAACAGGACATCCATGTCGACAGCCTGATCCCGGTGGGGCTGAAGTCGCGCTTCGCCAGGCGCGGCCGCTACTCCTGGCAGGAGACGGCCCAGAGCATGTTCAACAAGTGGCTGACGAAGCGCTACCGCGACCAGTGGTCGGCGATGAAGGGCAACACGGGCCCTCGGGAGTAGGCCCAGGTCACACCGATCATCGCGGCCTTCCCCGGCCTGATCGATCCCGAAACCGAGGCGGCGCCCGGATCACACGGGCGCCTTTCTTGTCGCGTGCGCCCCGGCGCCTTCCCGGCCTTAGGCTGGGACCGGCGCCTCGCCGCGGACCCAGGTGCGGTGGACGTGGCGGATGTACTTGTCCTCGTCGAACGGAGTGCCGGTGTGCAGGCTGCGGCGGTTGTCCCACAGCAGCAGGTCGCCGCTTTCCCATTTGTGGCGGTAGACGAACTGCTCCTGGGTCGAGAACTGGATCAGTTCGTGGATCAGGTCCTGGCCTTCGGGGTTGGGCATGCCCAACACCCGCCGGGCGGTGCCGTAGCTGATCCACAGGCTCTCGCGGTCGTTCTCCGGCAGCTTGCGGACCATCGGGTGGTTGACGGAGTCGGGAATGGTGTCGCCATGCTCGTGGGTCGTCGGCCGGCCGCGCTGCTCGGCGAGGTAGGCGAAGCTGTGCTCGATCATCTTGCCGCGCGCGGACTGGCGGCGTTCCTCGGGCAGGGCTTCCCACGCCGCGGCCAGGTCGGCCACCAGGGTGTCCGAGCCCTCGGCCGGCGCCTCGATGGCGTAGAGGATGGTGCACAGGGCGGGCCGGACGGCGTAGGTGAAATCGGTGTGCCAGTTCAGCCCGGCATTGGGCTCGCCGATCTTCTTGCCATCGACGACCTTGTTGGAGATCACATAGACCTTAGGCTCGCCGGGGAAGGTGAATTCCTTGCGCGCATTGTCCTCGGGCTGCCCGAACAGCTCGGTGAAGCGGACCTGGGCGGCGGCGTCGAGGGTCTGATTCTTCAGGACGATGACGCCGTGCTCGAACAGGGCCCGGGTGACGGCTTCCAGCGTGGCGGCGTCGGCCCTGGTCACGTCGACGTCCAGGATCTCCACCCCGAAGGTCGGCGTCAGCGGGCGGGTGGCCAGTTTCACAAGGCTGTCCATCGTCACGGCTCCACGGCTGATCACGGCTCGACGTTAGGCGCCGGCCGCCGCAGCGTCTTGAGCGCTTTTACCGGAAAAATTGTCGCCGGCCGTCCGGATCCTCGATGTCCGCGATCAGGCGGCTCGCACATGGGGCGCCCTCAGGGGCGTCGCCGTGGTCTGGGCGCCGAAGGGGTTCTTGCGGAACTCGCGCGGCGACACGCCGAACTGGTCGCGGAAGGTGCGGCTGAAATAGGCCGGATCGCTGAATCCCCAGCGGTAGCAGATCTCCGAGATCGACAGCTGGTGCTTGAGGTTGGCGGCCAGGTCGTCG
>JAQGIJ010000533.1 GCA_028291285.1 Phenylobacterium sp.
GCCGAGGATGACATACTGACTGACCCCACGGCCGGCCTCTTCCACGACCAGGTCCTCGATGAAGCGAGCACGAGCCACGATGGAGGCTCGGAACGGGCTGGTGAAGTGCGGGTCCATGTCCGGACGGCGGCGCCAGCCTTTGTCCGGGGCGACCAGCTGCAGACCGATCTCGTCGTCGAGCACGTGCGGCGCAGGATCGATCTGAACATGCAGCGCCCGCCACAAGGCGGTTCGCACCGCCGTGCTGTCCGGAGCCGCTTTTTCCTCATCAG
Organism: Phenylobacterium sp.; assembly: GCA_028291285.1. Next base: position 273 of record JAQGIJ010000533.1, read on the forward strand.
GCATGGTCACCCTCGCTTGTGCCTGGAGCCTCCATGTGCGCCCGTCGGGGTCACGCACGATCGTCTCGTTGATTCCCCAGCAGGTGTCTTCAACCGGCGTAGAGACCTGGGTTCGCGCCCAGCTGAGAATGTCACCCTGCCCCCCATCAACCGGGCTGGTAGCTGCCCGCCAGGTGTCCCCCATCCACCGGGATGATCGCGCCGGTCAGGTAGGCGGCGTAATCCGACAGCAGCCAGGCCGCGACCTGGGACACGTCCTCCGCCGTGCCGGGCCGGCCCATCGGCGCGAAGGCGCGCATCCGCTCCTCCTGGCCCTTGTAGTAGCCCTCGACGCGCTCGGGCGTCAGGATCAGGCCCGTCGCCAGCATGTTCACCCGGATGTTGGCGTGGCCGTAGGCCGCCGCGGCCGACCGCGTCATGCCGGTGATCGCCGACTGCGAGGAGCTGGGCGCCGGAACCCGGCTGGGCGCGCGCTCGGAGACCACCGAACCATTGTTGACGATCGAGCCCTTGCCGGCCGCGAGCATGTGCGGGATCTCGTGCTTCATCGACAGGAACGTGCCGTCGATCTTCACCGCGTGGACCGCCTTCCACTCGGCGAAGCTGATGTCGGCCAGGCCGCCGTGCTCGGACGGATCGCGGCCGGCGTTGTTGAAGGCGCCGTCGAGGCGGCCGAACCGCCTGACGACCGCGCCGACGAAATCGCTGACGCTCTGTTCGTCGGTGACGTCGAGCTCGAGGCCGAGCGCCTCGCCGCCGCCTTGGTTGATCTCCCCGGCGTGCTGCGCCACCAGCTCACCGCGGCGGGCGCCCAGGGCGACCTTGGCGCCGGCGCGTGCGAAGCCGTAGGCCGCGACCCGGCCGATCCCCTGGCTCGCCCCGGTGATCAGGATGACCTTGTCGGCCAGCAGGCCGTCCGGCACGAACGGCGGGTAGTCCTTCAGCATGGCGGTTCCTCTCTAGGTGTGGTGTGCGCCCGCTCGTCGCGCAGCGTGCGGATCCGAGCGTCATGTCCGCCGCGCCGGAACCGGCGCCCCCGGGATCAGCACCGGGATAGCGTGCAGCGACATCCAGGTGACGAAGAAGAGCGTCTTCCCGTCACGCCCGCCGAACGCCAGGTTGTTGGTCTGGGTCGCCCCGTGGCGGATGCGGCCGAGCGGCTTGCCGGTCGGATCGATGATCCACAGGCCGCCCGCGCCGCCGCAATAGACGTTGCCGGCCTGGTCCACCTTCATCCCGTCGGGCTTGCCCTCGCCCTCCCCCGCCAGGCGGCAGAACACCCGGGCCGAGGCCGCGTCGACCGAGCCGTCCGGCCGCACGTCATAGGCGCGGATATGCGGCCCGTGGCCGGCGTCGACGCCATAGCTGTCGTTGACGTAGAGCACCGTCTCGTCCGGCGAGAACGCCAGCCCGTTCGGCACCCGGTAGTCCCGCGCGACGAGATTCACGGTCTCGAGGTCCGGGGTCACATGGAAGACCGCGGGGTGGCCGATCTCCGTCGTCTCGCCGGCCCCGAAATCCCACCAGGGGTCGGTGAAGTAGATGGAGCCATCCGAGCGGACCACCACGTCGTTCGGGTGGTTGAGCCGCTTGCCCCGCCAGTTGTCGACCAGGGTGGTGACCGAGCCGTCGCGCTCGCGCCGGCTGATGCGCCGGCCGGAATGCTCGCACTGGACGATGCGGCCCTGGAGATCGAGCGTCGCGCCATTGGTGTGGCCGGTCGGCTTGTGGGCGATCGACAAGCGTCCGTCCGGGGTCCAGCGCATGCGGCGGCTGTTGCCGATGTCGCTGAAGAACAGGCAGTCCTCCTCCGCGCTCCAGATCACCCCCTCGAGCGAGCGGGAATAGAGCTCGTCCGGCCCGCCGCCGAGGTCCTCGAAGAAACCTCCGCTCGCCAGGTTGGCGATGGCCGCGTCGGGATCGAGCACCCGGTCGAGGGCCGGGTCCCAGCGCTCGATGGCCTGCTGCAGCTTCGGGCGGCGGCGCGCCGCGAGCCTGACCGGCGATGTCACGGGCGCAGCCGGGGCCCGGGTGAGGGTCGCGATCCACCCCACTCCGACCGGCGTGGTGAGGTAAAGCCTGCGCCCGTCGGCTCCGCCGAACGCCAGGTTGGTGACGCGCGAAGCGGCCAGCGGCGCCAGCAGCCGGGCCTCGCCGTCCGGGGCCACCGCCCACAGCCCGCCCGGGCCGCCGCAGAAGATCACCCCGCGCTCGTCGACGCAGAGCCCGTGGGGAGCGCCCTCGCCGTCTCCGCTGAGGGTGGCGAGCCTGCGCGGCGGGCCCGGCTCTGCGTCCGGCCCCAGATCGATCGCGACCAGCCGGCGGCTCGCCGGCTCGCTGACGTAGAGCCGCCGCCCGTCGGGCGCGAGCGCCAGGCCGCGGGGCTCGGCGAGCCCGGTTTCGATCCGCTCCAGCGGGCCGCCGTTCGCCGGGCGGCGGTAGAGGCCAGACGCCGGGACCGCGTCTGGGTCGGGCGGCGGAAAGGCGGCGCGGACATCGGTGAAATAGATCGCACCGTCGGGAGCGACGAGGACCTCGTGCGGCGTATTGAGACGCCGTCCCTCGAAGCGGTCGGCCAGGACCTCCCGCGCGCCGTCCGGCGCGATCCGGCTGACCCGCCGCCCGGCCCACTCGCCGGCGATGAAGCCACCGTCGGAGTCGCGGCCCGTCACCACCGCCCCGCCGGTGTCCTCGTGCAGGATCAGGATCTCGCCGGCCGACGTCCAGAGCAGCCGCCGCGCATGGGCGATGTCGCAGAATGCCAGGGCGTCGAGCTCGGCGACCCAGAGGGGTCCGTCCAGCCCCCGCCCCCAGCCCGCCGTGTCGCCGCCGCCGATGTCGGCTCCGCCCGGCATGGCTTCGAACGTCGCGTCCTGGGCGATCAGTCCGGACAAGGCTTGCGCGCTCACGCCTTGCATCCCGTCGCTCCTCCCGGTTGGCTGCGGGTCGTTCGCCCGTCCTTGGCCCACTAGCAGGTATAGCGGCGCCCACCGCGTCCCGCCGGGCCTTATTTGACGGGCGCCCCCGCAGCACCCTATAGCCCCGCTCACGCAACGGGTTCCCCGCAAGGGGATCAAAAGGGAACCGGGTGAAGACCCCGGGCTGCCCCCGCAACTGTGAGCGGCGAGCGCGATCTCCACGAAGCCACTGGGCCCTCGGGCCTGGGAAGGCGGAGATCGGGCGTCTGAGCCGTGAGCCAGGAGACCTGCCCGTAGCGGTCGTCTTTCGCGAGGTCGGGGTCGGCTTGGCGAACGGGAGATCACCCGGTTGGCGACGAAGCATCGACCGCGCGACGCGGGTCGGGCTCGCGCCCTGCCCCTTCGGCGGTCTTCGTCATAGGGGCTATCATGTCGAACGCACTCTTCCTCACCGCCGCCGGCGCGCTCGCGCTTGCGGGGGCCGCCCAGGCCAGGGACGCCGGACCTATTCCGCTGGACGAGGTCGTGGTCACGGCCAACCGCTCGCCCGAGCGGGCGGACCACGTGGGCCAGCAGATCACCGTCCTGCAGGCCGCCGACCTCCGGGCGGCGCAGACCCCGGTGCTCACCGACATCCTGGCGCGCACGCCGGGCGTCAGCTTCTCGCGCAACGGCCCGGTGGGCTCCGTCACCCAGGTCTACATCCGCGGCGCCGAGCCCGGCCAGAGCGTGGTGCTGATCGACGGGGTGAAGCTCAACAATCCCGCCGCGCCGGACACCGCCTACAACTTCGGCAACCTGCTGGTGGGCGACGTCAGCCGCGTGGAGATCCTGCGCGGGCCGCAGTCGGTGCTCTGGGGCAGCCAGGCGATCGGCGGAGTGATCGACCTGATCACCGCCGAGCCCTCACAGCCGTTCGAGAGCGACGTGACCGTCGAAGGCGGCTCCCACGACTGGGGCATGGGCCGCGCGGGCGTCGGGGGCAAGTCCGACCGGGTCAGCTGGCGCGCGAGCGCGGCCTATCTGACGACCTCCGGCATCTCGGCCTTCGACAAGGGGCGCGAGGCCGACGGCTACCGCAATGTCGGCGCAAGCGGCCGCACCGAGGTGAAGCTGACCGACCAGCTCTCGCTCGACCTGCGCGCGGTCTATTCCCGCGGCCGGGTGGAATTCGACGGCTTCCCACCGCCCAACTTCGCCTTCGCCGACACCCATGAGTTCGGGATCACCAGCGACCTGGTGGGCTACGCCGGCCTGAAGCTCGACCTGCTGGACGGGCGGCTGAAGAACCGCCTGGCGGTGGCCTACACCCGCACCGACCTGAAGAACTTCAACCCCGACCAGGCGCTGACCGACGTCACCTTCTCCTCTCTCGGCCGCAACCGGCGGCTGGAATACCAGGGGACCTTCGCCGTCACCGACGCCTGGACCGCGGTCTTCGGCGCGGAGAGCGAGCGCTCCTCGATGCGCAGCGCCTCGCCTTCGGAATTCGACCCGACGCCGGCGGCGCTTCGTCGGCGCGCCCGGCTGGACAGCGTCTACGCCCAGGTGCGCGGCGAGGTGGCTCCGGGGCTGACGCTCAGCGGCGGCCTGCGGCACGACCACCACAGCGAGTTCGGCGACCATACGGTGGGCCAGGCCTCGCTGGCCTGGCGGCCCGGCGACGGGAACACCGTCCTGCGCGCCAGCTGGGGCCAGGGCTTCAAGGCGCCCAGCCTCTATCAGCTGGGCAGCGACTTCGGGAACGCCGACCTGCGGCCCGAGAGCTCCACCGGCTGGGACGCGGGCGTCGAACAGCGCCTGCTCGGTGGGCGGGTGCTGGCCTCGGCCGCCTGGTTCGAGCGGCGGACCAAGGACCAAATCGACTTCTTCACCTGCATCTTCGGAAGCGCCGATCCGCTCTGTGTCGGCGCAAACGGCCTGCCGCGCTTCGGCTACTACGCCAACATCGCCCGCACCAGGACGCGCGGCGTGGAGCTCGCCGCCCGGGCCGAGCTGACCGGGGCGCTGGCGCTCGACGCCAACTACACTTGGCTGGACGCGAAGAACGACGCGGCCGGCAGCGCCGACTTCGGCAATCGGCTCGCCCGCCGGCCGGAGCACGAGGCCAACGCGGATCTGACCTACCGCTGGGCCAACGCGCTCTCCACGGCGGTGGCGGTGCGCTACGCCGGCGCCCGGTTCGACGACGGCGCCAATCGCGTGCGGCTGAAGGGCTACACGCTGTGGGATCTCCGCGCGTCCTACCCGGTCTGGGCCAAGGTCGAGGTCTACGCCCGCGTCGAGAACCTGTTCGATAAGCGCTACGAGACCATCGCCGGCTACGGCCAGCTCGGCCGCACCGCCTACGCCGGCGTGCGGGCCCGGTTCTAGCGGCAGCCCCTGCCCCTCCCCGTTCGCGGGGAGGGGATCAGGCGATCGCGCCCTTGTCCTTCAGCGCGATCATCCGGTCCCAATCCACCCCCAGCTCCATCAGCACCAACTCGGTGTGCTCCGAAGCCTCCGGCGCGCGGGTGTTGGTGATCGGCTCGTGGTTGAACTGCACCGGGCTCGCCACAAGCTTCATTGGCTTGCCGGAGCCGTCGGTCGACTCAACCTCGAAGACCAGGTCATTGGCCAGGACCTGGGGGTCGGACCCGGCCTCCAGCGGCGTCTGATAGGCCGCCCACTGACCGCGCATCGTCTTCAGCCGCTCGAGCCAGTAGCTGAAGGGATGCTTGGCGAAGGCTTCGACGATGTAGGCGCTGCAGGCCTCGACGTTCGAGAGCAGCGCCACGTCGGTGGAGAACCGCGGATCGTCCGCCAACTCCGGCAGGTTGAGGTGCTCGAAGGTGTCGCGGATGTACGGCCCGGGCTGCAGGACCGTCAGGTTGATGTGGCGGCCGTCCGCGGTCTTGTAGACCCCGGTGAACGGGTTGGCGCCGCCGCTGCCGGATTTCGGCATCAGGTTCTTGAATGGCACCTGCTGCTGCTCGAGACAGACGTCGATGCTGCAGGCGGTCGCCCAGACGCCCGAGGACAGCAACGAGACGTCGACTTCCATCGCCTCGCCGGTCTTCTCGCGGTGGTACAGCGCCGCTGCGATGCCGCCGGCGATGAACATGCCGCCGATGGTGTCGCCATAGGCCGGACCCGGCTGGGTCAGCGGACCGCCGAGCTCGTCCGGCGTAACCAGGGCGGCCGAGCCGCCGCGCGCCCAGTAGGCTGTGGAATCGAAGCCGCCCTTGTCGCGCTCCGGCCCCTTGTCCCCGTTCGCCGAGCCGCGGACGTAGATGATGTTCGGATTGGCCGCGCGGAGGTGTTCCACGTCGATCTTCAGCTTCTGCCGCGCGCTCGGCAGATAGTTGGTGAGGAAGACGTCGCACTGCTTGGCGAGGTCGTAGAGCAGCTCCACGGCTACCGGCTGCGACAGGTCGAGCCCGACGCTGCGCTTGCCGCGGTTGGGGTGCTGCATGAGCATGTTGCGCTGTTGGTTCACCGCCAGGCGCTGGAGAAACACCAGCCCGCGCTGGGCGTCGCCGCGGACCGGATGCTCGATCTTGATCACGTCGGCGCCCCAGTCGGAGAGCACCGCGCCGGCGGCCGGCGTGAAGGTGAACTGCGCCACTTCCAGGACGCGCACGCCCTTCATCACCTGGCTCATGCCCAAGTTCCTCCATCGGCGGCGCGCGCCGGCGCCGCGTTTTCTGATTCGGACGGGCGGCGGCGCGTGCCGCCGGCCGACGCTGGGATACAGGGGGGGAACGCAGGCTGGCGTCAAGCCGATAACCGCCGGAGCTTCAATTCCTTCTCCGCCGCGGCGGGGAGCGTGGCAGGCGAGCGCCCCGCGCGAGAACTGGCGACACTGTCAATTCCTAAGCAACAGTGTGACTTTTTTCGCACGCCCGCGGCGCTCCTCTTGATGACCGCTCAGGATTGATTGACGGTTTCGACCAAGCAATGGAGCCTCTGCGGACGCGCGCCAGAGACACAATCTGGGAACAGACGCGATCACCGGGAGGAGACACGATGCATTTGCGCAAGCGGCTTTTGTGCGGGGCTATGGTGCTCGCTGCCTCGACCGCGGCTGGCGGCGGGATTGCGGCGGCGCAGGCGGGACCGTCCGA
>JAQGIJ010000544.1 GCA_028291285.1 Phenylobacterium sp.
TGGGGCTACAGCCTGGCGCCGTCGTCGGACCGGGCCGAGGAGGTGGCGCAGGCCGCCGTCGCCGCCTGCATCTCGTCGCTGTCGCGCTGGAACCAGCAGGGCCTGACGACCAATGCGCCGCCGGGCGCGGCGCCCACGGGCGAAGCCCCGATGGACGCGTCGAACGCCACCAGCCTGCTCACCGGCCAGCCGACCAATCCGATGGCCGAGCACTACAGCTACGCCCAGGGCCGCGCCCTGTTCTACGTGGTCCAGGCCCGCGCCGGGAAGTGCGCCGCCCCGCCCGCGCCGGCGGCGAACAACGCCAACGCCGCCCGCTGACCTAGACCCTGTCCCACCTGACTTGAGGCAAGTCAGGTGGGATGAACAGGGTCGTCGCTTCTAAGTAAGCGCCCTATGTCAGCGAGTCGGGCACGACGCCGCCGTTCTCGGCGAGCTTGCGCATGACCTGCGGGTGCAGCCACAGGTTCATCGCAGCCGAGTCTCCGGTGTCGCCCGTGTAGCCGAGCTCCGAGGCGAGCGTCTTGCGCGCGGCCAGGCTGGAGTCCAGCGACAGCAGCTTCATCAGGTCGACGATCGAGCGGCGCCAGTCCAGCGACTCGGCATTGTCCTTGGCCATCGCGTCGAGCACCGCGGCGACGTCGACCTGCGGCTCGGCCGCCGGCTGCGGCGCGGCCTGCGCAGCGGGGGCGGGTTGTGCGGCAGGCGCAGCCTGGGCCATGGCCGGGGCGGGTTGCGGCTGAACCTTAGCCTGGGGCGCAGGCGCGGCCTGCGCCTGCGGGTGTTGGAAGATCTTGGCCATGATCGCGCCGAAGATGCTCATCCTGCTTCTCCTCGTTGGGGCTTGGAGGCCGCGCAACGCGCTGGCGCCGGCTTGGATGCGCACGGCGCCGCTTTGCGCCAGCATGCGGAGATGCGCAGCGCGACGATTCTGCTGGCGGCCCGCGGCGTGCGGGCGTTTGCCGACGGCTTCACGGCCCTGCTCCTGCCCGTCTACCTGGCGGGGCTCGGCTTCAGCGCCTTCCGCGTCGGCGTGCTGGCCACCGCGACCCTGCTCGGCTCGGCGGCGCTGACGCTGCTGGTGGGCCTGCTCGGCCACCGTGCGCCGGCCCGCCGGCTGCTGCTCTTCGCCTGCGGCCTGATGCTGGCGACGGGCCTGGCCTTCGCCGGGCTGCGGGACTTCTGGCCGCTGCTGCTGGTGGGCTTCCTGGGCACCCTCAATCCGTCCGGCGGCGACGTCAGCGTCTTCGTGCCGCTGGAGCAGGCACTGCTGGCGCACGCCGGGCCGGCGCCGGCGCGCACCGGCCTGTTCGCCCGCTACAGCCTGGTAGGCTCGCTGATGGGCGCGGCGGGCGCGCTGAGCGTGGGCCTGCTGGACCCGCTGGCCCGGCTGGCGGGCGCGCCGCGCAGCCAGGCCGTCGCCGCCGCCTTCGCCCTCTACGGCCTGATCGGCCTGCCGGCGCTGGCGCTCTATCTGCGGCTGCCGCCGGCGCACCTGGAGGCCGGGCCGCCGGCCGCGCCGCTGGGCCCCTCGCGGCGGCGGGTGCTGGCGCTGGCCGCCCTCTTCGGCCTGGACTCCTTCGGCGGCGGCTTCCTGGTGCAGTCGCTGACGGCGCTGTGGCTGTTCCGCCGCTTCGGCCTGTCGCTCGCCGCGGCCGGGACCTTCTTCTTCTGGACCGGGCTCCTGTCGGCGGTCTCGCAGCTGGCCGCGCCGTGGCTGGCGCGCCGCATCGGCCTCGTCAGGACCATGGTCTTCACCCACATCCCGGCCAACCTCTGCATTGTCGCCGCGGCCTTCGCGCCGGACCTGCCGACGGTGGTCGGACTGATGCTGGTCCGCGCCACCCTCTCCAACATGGATGTCGCCGCGCGCAGCGCCTACGTCATGGCGGTGGTGACGCCGGCCGAGCGCGCCGCGGCCGCCGGGGTGACCAACGTGCCGCGCAGCCTGGCCGGCGGGATCAGCCCGGCGCTGGCCGGCGTGCTCTACAGCCTGGCGCCGTTCGCCTGGCCGCTGGTGATCGGCGGGACGCTGAAGACGATCTACGACCTGCTGCTGCTGCGGCTGTTCAGCCAGGTCCCGCCGGCCGACGAGCCTTAAGCCGCGAGCAGCTGGTCGAGGTCGCCGATGTCGGTGACCGGCGAGGCCACGCCGCCCTCCAGCCGCATCACCTTGTTGCAGTAGAGCCTGAGCAGCTCATGGTCGTGCGAGGCGATCACCAGGATGCCGGCGCGCTCGACCAGGTTCAGCAGCCGCTTGTGCGCCAGCTGCTGGAAGTCGGCGTCGCCGACGGAGATCCATTCGTCCATCAGCAGCACGTCGGCCTGCACCGCGGTGGCCGCGCCGAAGGCCAGGCGCGCCTGCATGCCCGCCGAATAGGTCTTCACCGGCATGGCCAGGAACGGGCCGAGGCCGCTGAAGTCGGCGATCTCGTCCATCCGCTCCTCGATCTCGCGGGAGGAGAGGCCGGCCACCCGGCCGCGCAGGTAGATGTTGTCGTAGCCGGTGGCCGAAGGGTCGATGCCGAGGCTGAGGTTGAGGAGCGCGGCGATGCGGCCCCGCACCTCGACCTGGCCCTCGTCGGGCTCGTAGGCGCCGGACAGCGCGCGCAGCAGCGTCGTCTTGCCCGAGCCGTTGTGGCCCACCAGGCCCAGCCGGTCGCCGGCGCGAAGCTCCAGGTTGACGTTGGAGAGCGCCGTCACCTCGGTGACGCCGGCGTGCGAGCCCAGCCGGCCGCCGACGGTGATCGCCGCCAGCCGCTTCTTCAGCGACTTGGCGTCGACGCCATAGACCGGGAAGCGGAGCGTCAGGTCGCGGCAGGAGACGGAGACCGGCGGGTCGCCCGACGCCGCGGCGTAGGGGGCCGGCGCCATGGCCAGCCGGGGCCGAACCTTGCGAGCTTGCGTCATAGGTAGTGCACGATCCGCCGGCGCGTGATGGAGAAGACGCTGAAGGTCAGGGCCCAGCCGACGACCGCCATCAGCGCCAGGTAGGCGTAGGTGTGCGACTCGATCGGCTTGCCGAGCAGCGGCGCCCGGACCGCCTCGAGCATGTGGTAGAAGGGATTGAGGTCGAGGACGATCCGCCGCGGGCCGGTGAGCCGGTCGGCCGGCCAGAAGACCGGGGTCACGAAGGCCGCGAACTGCATCACCGAGGTCACCACCTGCGGGATGTCGCGGAAGCGGGCCGCGGCGATGCCGGCCAGCATGCTGATCCAGCTGGCGTTGACCACCAGGAAGGTCAGCCCGACCAGGCCCGCCAGAGGGTTCATGCGCCGCCAGTAGCCGAAGATCACCAGGACCGCGACCACGATCACCAAGTGGTGGGCCAGGTTGATCAGGTTGCGCAGGATCGTGCGCCACACGAAGATGAACATCGGCAGGCTGGTCTGCGACAGCATGCCCGAGGCGAACACGAAGGTGTCGCAACCCTCGGTGATGATCCCGCTGATCACGCCGAAGAAGACGATGCCCAGCGCCACCATCGGCAGGTACTGCTCGACCGCGACGTTGAACAGCTTGGCGTAGAGGAAGGCGATGCCCAGGACCATGAAGCCCATGGAGAGCGTGATCCAGAACGGACCCAGGATCGAGCCGCGGTAGCGCGAGACCACGTCGTGCCAGGCGAGCGACCAGGCCAGTCCCAGCCGCTTGGCCGAAGCCCGAAGGTCCTGGAAGGCCATGTCGAACTCGAACCGCGACCCGCGCCGTCCGGTCCGCAGCATGTGAGTCGCCGTGTCCATGTGCTCTCCGAGAAGCGGCCGCTGGTACCAGTTGGCCTAGGGGCGCGCAAGGACGGCGGCTTGCCGCGCCCGCCTTTGCTGCACGGCGAAAACGGCGCCCGCATGGCGCGGCCGAACGACGTTTGCGCGCGCCGCCTCAGAGCATCCGGCCGACGCCCCACAGGCGCATCACCTGATCGTAGAACTGCGCCTTCTCCCATCCCACGATGGAGCGGAAATAATCCTGCTGACGCCAATAGGCGACCGGCTCCGCGACGACCCTGTCGAGCCGTCGGCGCAGTTCGCCGGACTCGATGTCTGCGAGGTCGAACTTGAAGAAATCCGGAACCGGGAAATCGTCGTACACGGCGCCCGCGCCCTGCCGGTGCACAAAGACGACGCTGCCGCACAGCGCCGCCTCGCGAGGCAGCCGGTCCTTGCCGGGGAGACGGCCGAAGTCGACGTAGATCAATCGTTCCGAGAAGATCTTGCGCAGCTGCGGCTTGGTGAAATCTCGAAGGCCCAGCCCGTCGAACGTCGGGTTCTCGGAGAAGAAGCGCTGAGCATCGTCGGCGCCCTTGCGCATGTTGTAGCTGGCCGTCGGCTGCGGCGACGGCGATTTGGCGACGGAATCCAGAAACATCTCGTTGGTGTAGTCGCCGAGGTCGTACAGCCGCTCCCCGCCGTTCTGCCGGAGCCATTCGCGGGCGTAGACGCTCTGGTAGAGGTGGATCAGATCCGCTCGGCCGAACAGATCGGCCCGTCCCTTCGCCTCCCGCAATTCCGGCTGCCTATCGAGGGCGTTGTCGACCGACAGCCACCAGACCGCCACCCCGCAAGCCTGAAGCCGCGGGTGGGTCGTCGCAAAAGTTTCCGGCAGGACGACCAGGGTCTCGGCGTCGAGCGCGATCTCGTCGGTCACCTGCGGGTGATAGGCGCTGTAGAAATCCATGGTCGGCCGGTGCTCGGGCGTTGGACAGCGAAGCCGCCCCGGCTTGAGCTCCACCACGTTCGTCGGCCCGAAGTAGGCGATATGACAGTCCACGCCGAGCCTGTTCAGGGCCTGCGCGAACTGGTGGATCGCCTCAGGGCCGCCGGTGACGCCGGTCGGCGACAGGATGGCCACGCGGCGATACTGGGCGAGCGGCAACGGGACGTCCTCTCATGGCGCCGCTTGGGCGGTCGGATCGGTGTCTCTAGCTCGCCGGCTGGTCCGACCCAAGCTCCCAGCGGAACGCGGGCGCATGATCGCGCTTTTGCACGCCCGGCGTGTTCCGTGATAGCCGATGGCCGAACCGCCGCACCATGATGACCCTGACCGACAAGATCCACCGCGACGGTCCGCTGGCCGGCGAACGGTTGCGGGCCCTGGCGCCGCCGGCGCTGGACGCCGCGGGCGTCTGGCTGGTGATCCCCTGCTACAAGGTCAAAGGGCAGATCCTCTCGGTGCTGGCCAAGGCCCCGGCCTGGGTGGCGGGGATCGTCTGCGTCGACGACGCCTGCCCTGAGGGCACGGCGGACTTCATCGAAGCCAACGTCCGCGACCCGCGGGTGGTGGTGGTGCGCCTGCCGAAGAACCAGGGCGTGGGCGGGGCGACCCTGGCGGGCTACGCCGAGGCCGAGCGCCGCGGCGGCCAGGTGCTGGTCAAGGTCGACGGCGACGACCAGATGGACCTCAGCTACATCGCCCAGCTGGTGGCGCCGATCCTGCTCGGCGACGCCGACTACGCCAAGGGCAACCGCTTCACCTCGATCAGCCACCTGCAGCAGATGCCGACGGTGCGGGTGCTGGGCAACGCGGCGCTGAGCTTCGCGGCCAAGCTCTCCACCGGCTACTGGAACATCTTCGATCCGACCAACGGCTTCACCGCCATCGAGGCGCAGGTGGCCCGGATGGTGATGGGCAAGCGGATCTCGCGCCGGTTCTTCTTCGAGACGGACCTGCTCTACCACCTGGGCACGCTGAGAGCGGTGGTGCGCGACGTGCCGATCCCCGCCCGCTACGCCGACGAGGTCTCGAACCTGCGGATCGGCGCCATCCTCGGCCCGTTCGCCCTGAAGCACGTCCGCAACTTCCTGCAGCGGGTGCTCGGGCAGTACTTCGTGCGCGATTTCAACGTGGCCAGCCTGGAGCTGATCTTCGGCCTGTTCGCCATCCTCTTCGGGGTGGGCTACGCGGCCCATTACGTCACCACCCGGCTGCCCGGCCAGTCCGCCTCCGCCGGCGTGGTGATGGCCGCCGCCCTGCCGGTGATCCTGGGCGCCCAGCTGCTGCTGCAGGCGGTCAACTTCGACGTGCTGAACGTGCCCAGCCGGCCGATCCACCCCTACCTGCGCACCGTGGCCTGGATGGAGCACGCCGCCGGCGCTTGACCGCCCGGAGCGAAGCGAGGTCTACGGGAGCGGCTTTCAGCAGGGCGCGAAAGGCCAGGGTTTGGAGCCGTCGGTCGGACTTTTCTGGAGCGTGCTCGCGCCCCTGGGCTGCGTCTGCGTGATCTCCACCGGCCAGCTGCTCTTCAAGCTCGCCTCCGGCCATCTCGACTTCCGCCGCCCGCTCGCCGACACGCAGGGCCTGGTGATCCTGGGCGTCGCGCTGGCGCTCTACGGGGCGGCGACGCTGGTCTGGGTGGCGGTGCTCCGGCATGCGCCGCTCAGCCGCATCTATCCGATCATGGCGCTCAGCTTCGTGCTCACCCCACTGGGCGGCATGGTCTTCCTGAAGGAGCCGATCTCCGGCGCCTACTGGGCCGGCGTGGCGCTGATCCTGGCCGGCCTGGTGGTCATCAGCCGCGCGTCCGCGGTCTGAGCGGGCAGGGCGGCGTCCAGGGCGGCGCGGACCTCCGCGTACGGCGCCTTGAACATCCGCTCGTAGAACAGAGGCCCGGCGTGCGGCCGCATCTCCACCCGCTCCGGCGTCAGCGCCTGCCAGCCGAAGCCGCCGCGGCGGGCCATGCCGCAGAACATCGCCGGCCAGATGCCAGACCAAGCGTAGGCCTGGGACGGAAAGGCCCGCACGCCGGCCATCCAGCGCAGCCAGTCGCGGGGCTCGAGGGGAAGGCGTGTGACCGGGCCGTTCTCGCCGAGCGGCGCGCCGGCGCGCAGCAGCGGGCCGGGCAGGCCCTGGCCATTGTAGAGGGTGAACTGGCGCACCGGCGCAGCGATCTCGCGGGCAAGCCGCACGGCCATGTAGGCGCAGGTGTCGTGGTCCATGTGCCCGCCTTCCCAGGCCGGGACGACCAGGCGGCTGACGGCGCCGGCCTGCGCCACCTCAGCCTGCAGCCGCGGGAAGAGGGCGGCCGCCGCACGGTGCACCGACTGGTCGTAGGCGCCGGTCCCCAGGCCGATCGGGCGCACGGCGCTCTCGGGGACGCCTTGCCGCGCCAGGAAAGCCCTGGTCTCCTGCAGCCGCCGCGCGGCCAGGCTTTCGTCGCGGTAGTCGGCGAGGTAGAGGAAGCGCTGCTGAAGCCCTTGGCGCTGGGCCTCCCAGATCAGCGGCAGGGCGCAGTATTCGTCGTCGAAGTGGGCCAGGACATGGACGACGGTCATCAGCAGGATCCGGCGGCGCGCCTCTGCCCGCGATGCGGGATTCAGCATGAAATCGCGGCTCCGGGAAGGCGGGCGGCCTAGGATGGCGATGACGAGGCCCAGGCCCAGGCCCAGGCTCGCGCTGAGCCCGTCCGCGGCCTACCTGGCGGCGCTCGCGGCGGGCTGGGCGGCGATGCTGGCGGTCGACCTGCCGGGCCACCTGAGCCTGGATTCGCTGCTCGAGCTCTATGAGGGCCGGT
>JAQGIJ010000559.1 GCA_028291285.1 Phenylobacterium sp.
GCGCTGCGAGCGCAGGCGGAAGGCCAGCACCAGGAGCGTGGCCCCGAAGACCACGGCGTAGGCGCCGATCCACCAGGTGAGCACCAGGGCGCCGATCAGCGGGGCGATCGCCAGCAGGATCCCGGTCACCACGGAGAGGCAGCCGCTGAAGCCCATCCACCAGCGCCCATGGTCGCCGCGCAGGCGGACGGCCGCGGCGATGGCGAGCACGCCGGAGACCAGCGCCCAGGCGGCGATCACATAGACGAAGGCCAGCAGGGTCAGGCCCGGAAGCAGCAAGGCCGCCGCGGCGGCCAGCAGGCTGGCGATCCCCTGCAGGATCAGCATGCCCCAGCGCTCGTGCCGGCGCGCCGAGCGCAGGCCGGAGATCAGGTTCAACACCCCGTCCGCCAGCATCAGGGCGGCGAACACCAGCAGCAGCGACAGCATGGTCGCGCCGGGCGCCAGCAGGGCGATGAGCCCGAACAGGATGGCGGCGACGCCTCGCAAGGCCACGGCCCACCAGTTGCGGGCGAGGAGCGCGCTGAGCGCCTCGGTGCGGGGGTCAACGCGGTTGTCGGCGGTGGTCATGGCGGTCCTTTCGGAAAGAAGGCGCGGAGCGCGAGGAGAGCGCGCTCCGCGCCAGTGAGCCGGGTCAGCCGCGCTGACCACCGGCTTGCTCGCCCGGGCTCCCGGAGGTGGAGCTGGTGGCGGAGCGCTCGTTCTGCCGGCCTACGGGCACGCGACGGTTGCGGGCCTGGCGCTCGGATTTCGGTATGACGATCTGCAGCACGCCGTTCTCCAGTGTCGCCTTCACGGCCTGGGCGTCCACGGCCTGCGGCAGGCGGATCGAGCGCTGGAAGACACCGAAGAGCCGTTCGGTGACATGCTGGTCGGACCGATCGACCTCGCGCTCCTCCTTCTTCTCGGCGCGGATGGTGAGCAGGTCGTCGTCCACGTCGACTTCGACGTCGTCTTCGGAGACGCCGGGCAGCTCGACCGAGACGCGGAATTCCTGGTCGGTCTCGCGCACGTCCAGCCGCGGGGCGAGGAGGCCGCTGCGGGCGCCCTGGCCGTCGCCGTTGCGTGGGGCGTCCTGGAAGAACCGGTTCATCTCGCGCTGGAGCAGCTCGATCGGCGCCCAGCTGGCGTCCTCGATGAAGCGGAAGGGGGTGGGCAGGTTCCTCGCCATGTCAGGTCTCCTTTGAGCTCGAGGGAGGGGATTCGTCGGGTGTCTTGCGGAGGTTCTCGCGGCGGCTCTCGCGAACCGCGCCGTGGGCGGCCCAGGCCGGCGGGTCGCTGGCCGGGAAGGTCTCCTCCAGGGCCTCGTCGACGGGATCGGGGAGCGGCAGGTCGGCGTCCGGCGGCGGCTTGGGCATGGTTCAGGCTCCCGGCTGCGGCTGGGCGTCAGGCGCGGGCCGCGGCGGCTCGTCCCGGCCCCCCGAGCCGTTGCCCCGTCGCCCGCCGGCGGCCTTGCGCTGCGGCTTGGCGGCGGCGGCGCCGCGCTGCGGCTCCAGCACCAGGCGACGCGCCTCTTCGTCCCAGCGGGCGCGCACCCGGTCGCCCTCGGCGATGTCGCCGGCGAGCATGCCGCGGGCGAGCTCGGTCTCCAGGGTCGAACGGATTAGCCGGCGCAGCTCGCGGGCGCCGAACTCAGGCCGGTAGCCGGCGCGGGCCAGGTGCTCCACGAGGCTGTCGTCGATCTCCAGCTCGACCCCCTGGCCCTGGGCGGTGCGGCGCACCCGCTCCAGATGCAGGCCGACGATCTGGCGGATCTGTTCGCGGGTCAGCGAATGGAAGACGATGATCTCGTCCAGCCGGTTGATGAACTCCGGACGGAAGTGGGCGCGCAGCGGCTCCATCAGCTCCTCGCGCAGACGCGCGGGATCGGTGATCTCCTCGCCGCTCTGACGCAGCCGCCGCTGGATGATCTCCGAGCCGATGTTGCTGGTGGCGATGATGAGGGTGTTGGTGAAGTCCACCACCCGGCCCTTGCCGTCGGTCAGCCGGCCGTCGTCGAACACCTGCAGCAGCACGTTGTGGACGTCGGGGTGGGCCTTCTCGATCTCGTCCAGCAGCACCACGCTGAACGGCCTGCGCCGCACGCGCTCGGTGAGCTGGCCGCCCTCCTCGTAGCCGACATAGCCCGGCGGGGCGCCGATCAGCCGCGCCACGGTGTGGCGCTCCATGTATTCGCTCATGTCGAGCCGGACCATGGCGTCCTCCGAGCCGAACACGGACTCGGCGAGCGCCTTGGCGAGCTCGGTCTTGCCGACGCCGGTGGGTCCGAGGAACAGGAAGTTGGCGATCGGTCCGCGGCCTTCGCGCAGGCCCGCCCGCGCCAGCCGGACCGCGTCCGAGACCGCCCTCACCGCCTCGTCCTGGCCCACCACGCGCCTGTGCAGCTGCTGCTCGAGCTGGGTCAGGCGCTGGCGTTCCTCGAGGGTGAGCTCGGACACCGGCACGCCGGTGAGCTTGGAGACGATCTGGGCGATGTGCTCGACCCGGACCTCGGCCGCGCCGGTGCCGACCGTGCGCCGCCAGCGCTCGGAAGCTTCCTCCAGCGCCTTGTTCCTCTCCTGGCAACGCGCCTGCAGGTCCTTGACGCGCTCCTCCTGCTTGCGGGCTCGCGCGCTGTCGAGCTCACGCTTGAACTGGCGGACCTCGGACTCCAGCTCCAGCACTTCGGGCGGCCGGGCGGTGGCGGTGATCTTCACCCGCGCCGCGGCCTGGTCGATCAGGTCGATCGCCTTGTCGGGCAGGAAGCGGTTGGTGATGTAGCGCTCGGAGAGCTCGGCCGCGGCGAGGATGGCCTCGTCGGTGATGACCACCTTGTGGTGCGCCTCCAGCGTGTCGCGCAGGCCGCGCAGGATCATGATGGTCTGGGCGATGGTCGGCTCGGCCACGAACACCGGCTGGAAGCGCCGCTCCAGCGCCGCGTCCTTCTCGATGTACTTCTGGTACTCGTTGAGCGTGGTGGCGCCGATCAGGTTCAGCTCGCCGCGGGCCAGCGCGGGCTTAAAGACATTGGCGATATCCAGCCCGCCTTCGCCGCCGCCCTGGCCGGCGCCGACGATGATGTGGAGCTCGTCAATGAACAGGATCAGCTCGTCCTTGTGCTCGTTGACCTCCTGCAGGATCTGCTCGGCGCGCTCTTCGAACTCTCCGCGGTACTTGGAGCCGGCGACCATGGCGTTGATGGAGAGCTCCACCAGGCGCTTGTTGCGCAGGGCCTCGGGCGCCTCGCCGGCGACGATGCGCTGGGCCAGGCCTTCAACGATGGCGGTCTTGCCGACGCCGGGCTCGCCGATCAGCACCGGATTGTTCTTCTTGCGGCGGGCGAGCACCTCGATCGCCGTCTCGATCTCATTGGCGCGGCCGATCACCGGGTCGAGCTTGCCGTCGCGGGCGAGCTGGGTGAGGTCGCGGCCGTACTTGTCCAGGTTCGGCGTGTTGGTCGGGGTCTCGACGCGGCCTTCCTCGGCCCCGCGCCCTACCACCTTGACGACCTGCTGGCGCAGCGCCTGGGGCGTCAGCCCATAGCGGCGGAGCACGTCGTTGGCGATGCCCTCGCCCTCCTCGGCGAGGCCGACCAGCAGGTGCTCCGGCCCGACGTAGGAGTGGCCGAGCTCGTGGGAGGCGGCGAAGGCGCGGCCCAGCGCGCTCTTCACCCGCGGCGTCACCCCGATCTCGCCGCCCTTGTCGCCGGCGTCGCCGCGCGGCGAGTCCTTGTCGAGCTGCTGGCGCAGATCCTCGATCGACACCTTGAACTGCTCGAGCACCGTGCGGACGACGTCGCTGCTGGTCAGGGCGTAGAGCAGGTGCTCGGTGTCCACCTCCCGGCGGCCGAACTGCACGGCCCGCTCCGCCGCGGTCTGCACCAGGTCCTTGGCGTGGTCGCTGAGGCGGTCTTCCGGCTCGCCGATCCGCCGCGCCGCGGCGCGGCCGGGCGTCCCGCCGAAGGCGCGCGGCTCGCCCTCCGTGGGCCCGGCCCCGAAGAAGCCGCTTTCGCCGAAGAAGTCGTCGAACAGGCTGCTGCGGCCGCCGAACAGCGACTCCATGGGCGAGGCGGAGGGCTGCCGCGCCGCCAACCGCCGGTAGTCCACCTCGCACAGGTTGAGGACCTCCGTCTCGCCATTGCGGGTCACCCGCGCGCGCACCGTGGCGGGGCGTACGCCGCACAGATCGCAGAGCTCGGCCATGGGAAGTCCTCCTTTGTTGTCGTCGCCCGGAGTCGCCGGGCGCTTGGGGGCGCCTACGGCAGTGTCCGGGGCCAGCGCCGCCCGACGGTCTCATCGTCGGCGCACAGGCCTTCCCCGAGGCGCAGGATTTGGTCGCTGAGAAGCCGCACGTGGCGGCGGTCGGTGGAAATCAGGCCGCGCGTCCTGAAGGCGGTGAACGTCCGGCTCACCGTCTCGCTGGAGAGGCCGAGGTAATCGGCGATGTCGTAGCGCGACATGGGCAGTTCGATCCGCCCGTCGGAGTGGGTCCGCCAGGCCAGGTCGATGAGGAAATAGGCCAGCTTCTCGAAAGCCGAGCCGTGCATCACGTAGAGGAACCGCTCGGCCGTACGGTCGCGGCTGACCAGCAGGCTCATCCAGAGCTCCCGCGCCGCGTCCTTGTCGGTGTCCGCCAAGGCGTTGAGCCGGCTGACTGGGCATTGCACCAGGCGGGTCTCATCCACCGCCTCGGCCGAGCAATGATGCAGCTTCTCCCGCTCGAGGCCGAAGATCTCGCCCGGCAGGTGGAAGCCATGGACGATGCGGCGGCCGTCGCGGTGGAGGGTGATGGTCCTGACCACGCCCGCGGCCACCTGGTAGATGAAATCCGCGGGATCGCTCTGGGCGTAGATGGTGGAGCCCGCCTCCTGCGATTTCTCCGAGCCCCGCAGCACCAGCCGAGGCGCTGGGCACGGCTGTGGCTCAAGATGTCGCGCAAGCGCGCCAGTGCGAGCCGGGCTCTCTGAGCCGGCTGCGGCGAAACCCTCGAACATGAGGCACTCCTCTCTCCCGCCAACATCGTGGTCTCGGGGGCGCGCCACCGCCACTTCGGACCATTCCTTAGGGCGAATACTCGGAACCAACGGATGGACCTCCGGCTGACCCGCGTCAGTGCGGGCGGCGTGCCCGGGCCGGAAGGCTCCCGCGACCGTCAGAACAGCGAGGGAGTTCGATCATGAAATCCGACGAGGACATTCGGCGCGACGTCGAAGCCGAGCTGAAGTGGGATCCTGACATCGACGCCAAGGACATCGCCGTGGCGGTGCGGGACGGCGTCGTCGCCCTGACCGGCTTTGTCGGCAGCTATTCCCAGAAATGGCAGGCCGAGCGCGACGCCAAACGGGTCAGCGGCGTCCGCGGGGTCGCCAACGACATCGAGGTGCGGCTGCCGAACATCGACCAGCGGCCCGATCCGGAGATCGCGCGAGATGCGGTCCAGCAGATCCGCGCCATGCTGCCGTACTCAGGCGAGAAGATCACCGCCACGGTGAAGAATGGCTGGGTGACGCTCGAGGGCGAGGTCGAATGGCATTACCTGCGCGAACGCGCCGAGGCAGCCGTGCGCCGGGTCCGCGGCCTCAAGGGCGTCACCAATCTGATCATCCTGCAGCCCAAGGTCGCGAAGGCCGTGGTGAAGAGCCAGATCGAGGAGGCGCTGAAGCGCAGCGCCGAGACCGACGCCAAGAACATCACCGTGGAGGTGGAGGGGGACAAGGTCATCCTGCGCGGCCAGGTCCGCTCCTGGGCCGAGCGCCAGGAGGCGGAACGCGCCGCCTGGCGCTCGCCTGGCGTCGCCGAGGTCGAGAACCAGATCACCATCAGGGTGTGAGGGGCCGGCGGACGCGCCGGGCCTCCGGGCGCGGGTTCGCATCCGCCATGCGCCCGCAGCGCCGCGTCCGCGCTGACGCAGGTCAGTGCGGACTCACGTCCCCACCCGCATCCTCCGACGGGAGGAGAACGCCAGATGCGGCCAGACAGCGACATTCAACGCGATGTGGAGCTCGAGATCCGGTACGACCCGGCGATCAATTCCCATGACATCGGCGTCAGCGTCCGCAACCGGGTCGTCACGCTGACGGGCTTCGTGCGCAGCTATACGGAGCGCTTCCAGGCGGAGCGCGACGCCAAACGCGTCACCGGCGTGGCGGCCATCGCCAACGAGCTCGAGGTCAAGCTCTCCTCCGCCGACCAGCGTCCGGATTCCGAGCTGGCGGAAGACATCGTGCTGGCCCTGGCCAGCCAGGTCCCGTTCCTCAGCGGCGTCACGCCGATCGTCCACAACGGGGAGGTGACGCTCGAAGGTGAGGTCGAGTGGCGCTTCCAGAAGGAGCAGGCCGAAGAGGTCGTGCGGCGACTGCGCGGCGTTCGGGCGGTGACCAACCTGATCCAGGTGAAGACGCGGCTCCCCGCCGAGAACATCAAGGCGCAGATCCAGCAGGCCCTCGCGCGCAGCGCCGAGGTCGATGCGGCGCGCATCCAGGTCGAGACCGAGGGCGGCAAGGTGATCCTGAAGGGCATGGTCCGAACGCTCGCCGAGCGTGAGGAGGCCGAGCGGGCGGCTTGGCAGGCGCCGGGCGTGACCGCCGTCGAGAACAGGTTGCTGGTGGGCGATCCGGCCCTCCTTCCGTAAGCAGGGGGTCGCCTTGGGCGAGCCGCTGCTGGTCAAGACCCTGCTCCTGGTCGCAGCCTCGGTCGCAGCCGTGGCCCTGCTGCGCCCGCTCGGCCTGCCCGCCATCCTGGGCTATCTCGCCGCCGGTCTGGCCCTCGGCCCGCAGGGCTTCGGCCTCATCGCGCCCGACGCGGCGACCCGTTTCCTGGCCGAGCTCGGCCTGATCTTCCTGATGTTCACCGGCGGGCTGGAGTTCTCGCTTCCGGCCATGCTCGCCGCGCGCGGCGACGTCTTCGGGGCGGGCGCGCTGCAAGTGGGCCTGACGACGGCGCTGGCCGCCGGCCTCGCCGCCCTGCTCGGGGCCGGGACCATCGCCGCGATCCTGATCGGCGGGGCGGTGGCGATGTCCTCCACCGCCGTCGTGCTCAAGCAGCTGGCGGACCAGGGCGAGCTGGGCTCCTTGGTCGGCCGGACGACGGTCGGCCTCTTGCTGTTCCAGGACCTGGCGAGCCTGCCCTTCCTGGTAGTGGTCGGCGCCTATGTCGGCGGTCCGCACGTCGCGCCCCTCGTCGCGGCCCGGCATGTGGCGCTCGGCGGGCTGGCCCTGGTGGCCGTCGCCGTGATGGGGCGGCCGCTGTTCCGGGGAGCGCTGGTCTGGGTGGCGGAAAGCCAGTCCGCCGAGTTGCTCCTGCTCACCGTGCTGCTGTCGGCGCTTGGCGCGGCCTGGGTCGCGGGCCTCGTGGGCCTGGCCGCCCCCCTCGGCGCCTTCATGGCCGGCGTCCTGGTCGGGGAGAGCGAGATCCGCCACCACGCCGAAGGCGAGATCCGGCCGTTCCGCGACGTCCTGATGGGCCTGTTCTTCGTCACCGTCGGCATGGGGTTCGACCTGAGCGCGGCCGCGGCCCGGCCGCTGGCGATGGCGGCGTGGCTGGCGGTGTTCCTGCTCGCCAAGCCCGCCGTGGTCCTGCTGGTGGGGCGCGTGCGACGCTGGCCGGGCGAGGATGCGCTGCGCGTCGCCCTCGCGCTCGCCAACGGCGGGGAGTTCGGCCTGCTGCTGCTCACCCAAGCCCTGGCCGCGGGGATGACGCCGCCGAGCCTGGCCGCCCCGGTCCTGCCGGCGCTGGCGGCCAGCATGGGACTTGCGCCCGTGCTGATGCCGCGCTGGTCGGCCCTGGCGCGCCTCCTCGGACGGCTCGCGCCGCCGCCGGAGGCGACGGCGCTCACCGACGCCGCGCACGGTCTGGACGACCACGTGATCCTCTGCGGCTGCGGCCGCATCGGCCGGCCGGTGGCCGCGGCGCTCGAGGCCTCCGGCATCGACTATGTCGCCCTGGAAAAGGACTTCCGCCGCTACCGGGAGGCCCGGGCGCGCGGGCTGCAAGCGGTGTTCGCCGACGCCGGACGGGCCGGCGCGCTGGCCGCGGCCGGGCTGGGGCGCAGCCGCCTGCTGGTGCTGACCTTCGACGCCAGGCCGGACGCCGACCGGGTCCTGCATTGGGCCGAGCAGGGCGCGCCGCGCGCGCATCGGCTGGCGAGCGCCTCGGACGAGGCGTCCGCGGCCGAGCTGATCGCCCGCGGGGCGGAGGTGGTCTTTCCGGAAAACCTCGCCGCGGGGCTGGGGCTGGCCGACCAGGCGCTGCTGCTGTGCGGCCTCGATCAGCAGGCCGCAGCCAAGGTGGTGACGGATCTGCGCGCTCGGCTCAACCCGCAGCTCGCCGGATCCGCCGGCGTCTAGAGGGCGGACGCGGCCGCGCTATGGCCGCACCGGCTTCAGCCGGGCCGCGGCGGCGGCCATGATGGCCTCCGGCATGGTGTGGGCGCCCAGGCGCTCCATCACCCGGGCGCGATGGATCTCGACCGTGCGCGGACTGATGCCGAGCTCGCGCGCTATGGTCTTGTTGGTCCCGCCCGCCAACAGGCCGTCGAGCACTTC
Organism: Phenylobacterium sp.; assembly: GCA_028291285.1. Next base: position 8,522 of record JAQGIJ010000559.1, read on the forward strand.
GCGCTCGCGCGGGGTCATCAGGGCGATCTGGGCGCGGGCGATCTCGGCGGCACGCTCCTCGCGCTCGACCTCGCGCACATTGGCCAGGGCCGAGGCCACCGCGGCAAGCATCGCGCCGGGATCTGCGGGCGCCTGCAGCACGTCGGCCGCGCCGGATTTCATCGCCGCGATGGCAAGCTCCACATCGGCGCCAAGCACCGATTCGAGGATCACCGGCAGGTCGATGCGCCGCGCCTTCAGCGCGCGGGCCAGGCCGAAGGGATCGCGACTGGAATCGTCCGTCCGCACCAGCACGCAGCCGGAGGTCAGGGCGGCCGCCACGTCGAGGAAGGCGGTTTCCGAGGCGAAGGTCGTGACGCGGCGTCCGGCGCGGCGCAACAAAGCCCCCTTCGTCTCACGTCCGCGAAGGTCGGCGTCGATGACATAGACGCTGAGCGCTTCGCGGCGGCTGATGTCATGGGCGATACCGCCGAGCTGCGTCAGGCGCCCGTCGGCGTTGCGGATCGGGAAGGTCGTGTCGCGGATCCAGCGCACCGAGGCGTCCGGTCGCACGATGCGATATTCATGGGTGATGGATTCGCCCTGGGCGGTGACGTGCTCGAGGGTCTGGGTCCAGGCGGCGCGGTCCTCCGGGTGGACGCAGTCCCGCCAGACCTGGATGTCGCCGATGGCGGCTTCGGGCGCCATTCCCCAGGTCTGCTGGAAGCCGGGGCTCAGGTACTCCAGACGCTGCTCCTTGGCCTCGAGGATCCAGATCACGTCGCTGGAATTCTCCGCAAAGCGGCGGAACCGCTCCTCGCCCTCGCGAAGGCGCGCTTCGTTCCGGCGCTGCCGGTCGACGTCCTCGATGATGGAGACGACGCCGCGGATCGGACCGGCGCCCTCGCGCAGCGGCGCGGCGCTGACGCGTGTCCAGATCTGGCCGCCATCGTCCAGCGTGTAGAGGAAGTCCTGGCCGGGCGAGGTGGTCTCGCCGCGCAACGCGCGCGCGCCGGGATAGTCCGCCGCGGCGAGCGGCGAGCCGTCGCCTCGGAAGCCCTGCCAGCGGGCCGCCGCCTCCGTCGCGTGCGAGGGCATGACCGCGAGCCGGAAGCGCTCCGCGGCGGGGTTGCTCAGCACCTGCCGGCCATCTTCGTCGAACACGGCCACGCCCACCGGCAGCGCCCGCAGGATGGTGGCCAGATAGGCCTCGCTCCGCCGCAGTCGCGCTTCGGACCGCTTCTGCTGGGTGATGTCGAGCACGGCCCCGGTGAAGGACACCGGCTTGCGGTCCTCGAACTGCGTCTGTCCGGAGGTGGAGATCCAGCGCTCCGGGCCGCCCTGCAGGCCGACGACGCGATATTCGATCGCATAGGTCCCGTCGCCGTCGGGATCGGCGGCGCCGTCGACAGCGGCCTGCACGCGGGTGCGATCGTCGGGGTGGATGCCTCGCATCCACAGCGCTCCGTCGACCTCGACCCCCGGCGGGACGCCCCACAGCGCCCGCAGCCGCTCGTCCCAATGATGCGCGCCGGTCTGTGGGTCCCAGAGGTAGGAGCTCAGGCCAACCAGGTCGACGGCCGCCTTGAGACGGGCGCGGCTTTCGCGCAGCCGGGCCTCGACGTCCAGGCGCTGGCTGAGATCGGTCGTGAAGCACCCGGCGCCGATCAGCTCGCCCGCTCCGTTGCGCAGCAGGAAGGCGCTCCACCTGACCTTCACGCCTTCGCCGTTGCTGAAGTGATGGAAACGGTACTCGCCCTCCCAGACGCCCTCCTGCATCAAGGTGGGCAGCACCACTTCGCGGACCGCTTGGCGGTCCTCACGGGCGAAGAAGTCCGGGACCGACAGGGTGGCGAGTTCGACGCCGTCCGGCAGCCCGACCATCCTTCGGCCGTAGGCGTTGACGAACACCGCCTGGAAGCCTGGATCGGAAATCCCTACGAAGCACGGGGCGTCGCAGGCCACCCGCTCGAGCAGCTCGGACAGGGCGTGCGGCCGCGTGATTTCCTTCAGTGGAGCCTCCGTCGGGATGCGGACTCTGGACAGGTTTTTCCCTCTGGAATCAACCAACGCGCGAACGACAAGGCAAGGTCCCGCACGCCGCATCCGTAACTTTACTAAGGAGATATCCTGATCGGGATCGCGGCTATCATCCAACTCGAATCCGACGGCGGGCTGACGCGCGTCAGTTCGTGCGCATCGCACGGCCGGTAACCTGCCTCCTCAACCCACGGAGGCCGCATGACCGAGATCCTCGCCCGCGGGTGTCGGGCTCCTGAGTTCAGCCTGCGGGTCACGCCCGACCAGTCCCTGTCGCTCAGCGAACTGCGCGGCCGCCGCGTGGTCCTGGCCTTCTACCCGGCCGACTGGAGCCCCGTCTGCGGCGACCAGATGACCCTCTACAACGAGATTCTCCCGGAGTTCCGCGACCGCGGAGCCGAGCTGCTCGGCGTCTCCGTCG
>JAQGIJ010000572.1 GCA_028291285.1 Phenylobacterium sp.
CTATTCGGCCGCCTGCCGGGCGCGCGGCTGGAACATGCCGGCGAGGTCGGCGTCGCTCGCCGCCAGGATGCGCTCCACCCAGCCGTGGAAGGCCTGGGCGCCGCCTTCGTTGCGGCCGAACAGCACCGACTTGCGCGCACCGGACTCCAGCGCGCGCTGCTGGCGCAGGCCGGTCGCATAGTCCTCGTCGCGGACCACGTTCTCCAGCAGGTCGAACTGCTTCCTGGCGGATTCCGCCGTGGCTTCGTCCGGCGCCTTCTCCATCAGGTACATCTGGGTCGTCCAGGAGGTCCCCACGGTGTCGCCCGGCACCAGCTGGGAGATCATCACCCCGCGGCCGCCGCCGTCGAAGCTGGCGATCGAGATGCTCGGGAAGATGGTCCAGACGCCGGTCAGCACCTGGTCGTCGCGCCATTCGGCCTCCGGCGTGCTGGCCATTTCCTTGACCTTGCGGTCCTGGCCGATCAGCTTCTGGTGCGGCCCCCAGGCGTAGTAGAGCGCGCGGTTGTTCAACTGGACGCCGGCGCCCAGGGTGTTCCGGTGCAGAACCGGCAGGTGGTAGTAATCGAGGTAGCCGTCGTAGGCGATCTTCCAGTTCGGCCCGAGCAGCCGCCGGCTCGAGAAGAAGTGCCAATCCTTGAAATTGAACAGCTCCAAGAGCCCATCGTAGCCCGATAGGAAGGCGTCGAGGTCGACCTTCGTCTGCGGATCGACGCTGGCGAAGATCAGCCCCGCGCGTTCGGCGCAGGGCAGGGCGATCAGGCCGTGGCAGCTCTTGTCGATCTCGCCGAAGTCCTCGGCCGAGGCGACGGCGACCAGCTCGCCGGCCTGGCTGAAGGTCCACCCGTGATAGGGGCAGGTGAAGCGCTTGGCGTTGCCGCGCTCGGCGGTCGCCACGTTCGCGCCGCGATGGCTGCAGCTGTTGACGAAGGCCCGCATCACGCCGTCCTGCCCGCGGGTCAGCAGCACCGGCGTGCCGGCGACTTCGAGGGTCTTGAAGTCGCCCGCGTTGCGCAGCTCCGCCGTGGTCGCGAGCATCAGCGGCAGACGCCGGAAGATGCGATCGACCTCGAGCTTGAAGCGGTCCGGGTCGGTGTAGTTGCTCGCCGGCAGCGACATCACCTTGTCGACCAGCACCATCGATCCCTCGCGGGCGTGCTCGACGCCATCGCGGACCATGGCGGCGATTTGTGGGTTCAGCATGGCCTTCGACATCGGCGGTTCTCCCGGCGGGCTCGGATGAGGATTCAACGCACGACGGCCGCCTTGGGCCGCGGCCCGGCGCGCGCGGCGCGACGTCGGACCGTGGCGACTATGCATCCCGTTCCACGAAAAATCTAGCGGATGCGACATTTCCTTGACGAGATAAGGAAGCGCTGTTGACTTGACGCAGCTTCACAGGGTGCCGAATGGCGCTCGGTCGCACCTCCCGGAGGGCTCAGGGGGGCGGGTCGCCTGCAGTTTGCGTGTCGAATCTGACAATTCAACATATTGAAATTGGGGAAGAAATCGTGACTCGCACATTGAGCGCCCGAACCTCGGGCGGCGCCGCCGCAAGTCTCAAGACCATCTGTCTCGTCAGCTCAGCCATGGTCTCGGTCGTTAGCCTGGCCGCGCCTGAGGCGCATGCGCAAATGGCGAGCCCCGCGGGTGCGGCACAGGTCGCCGAAGTCGTCGTGACGGCGCGCCAGCGGTCGGAATCGCTGATGAGCGTTCCCGTCGCGGTCACCGCCTTGAGCGCGCAGGAGCTGGCGCGTCAGGGCGCCACCGACCTGAAGAGCATCAGCACGCTGATGCCGGGCGTCACCATCGCCCAGAGCGGCAGCGGCAACGGCGGCACCATCAACATCCGCGGCATCGGCACCTCGCCGAGCAACGTCGGCTTCGAGCAGGCCGCCTCGGTGAACATCGACGGCGTCCAGGTCTCCCGCGGCCGGGCCGTGATCTCGAGCTACCTCGACCTGCAGCAGGTGGAAGTGCTGAAAGGGCCGCAGGCGCTGTTCTTCGGGAAGAACAGCCCGGCCGGCGTGGTCTCGCTCACCAGCAAGGATCCGACGAACACGCTCGAGGGCTACGCCAAGGCCGGCTACGAACTCAACGCCCAGGAGGGGATGGGCGAGTTCGCCGTTTCCAACCGGCTGACGGATACGCTCGGCTTCCGCCTCGCGGTGCGTGCCCGGGAGATGCGCGGCTGGATGATGAACGAGGCCCAGCCGCTCGTTAACCCGTTCGTCGGCGGCGGCGCCCAGACCGGCCAGATCCTCGGCGGCTCGCCCGACAAGTACCACGGGGACAAGGAAGTGACCGGCCGCCTCACCTTGAAGTGGGCCCCGGTTGAAAACTTCACGGCTACGCTGAAGTCGAACATCTCGGTCTATCGCAGCAACGGCTCGGTGGCCCAGACGCAGATCATCGGCTGCGGCACGGCGACGGGCGGCAATATCTACGGCTTCATCGACCCGAACGAGGACTGCAAGGCCGACAATCGTTTCTCGGTTGGAGACCTGCGTCCGGAGGTCGCGAGGACCTATCAATACGGCAATGACACCGGAAAGCCCTACGAGCACATGGTGTCCGACCTGTCGTCTCTGACGCTGAACTACGTGGCCGGGCCGCTCAACATGACCGCGATCACCGGCTACTACGACTATGCCATCCAGTACATGGGCAATTTCGACTACACCGGTTACGACATCATCGGTGCGACGGAACGCGACGCCTACACGCAGCTCAGCGAGCAGGTGCGGGTCTACTCAAGCTTCCACAGCCCGCTGAACTTCATGCTGGGCGGCTATATCGAGAGCTCGGCGCTGCGCTACGGCAAGACGCTGCGTTTCCTCGACCGTGGCATCGATCCGGCCACTGGCAAGTACCAGACCCTGGACACCGGCGGCCGCACCGGCGCGCGCACCTATTCCGTGTTCGGCCAGCTGATCTACAATGTGACCGACACGCTCGAAGCCGCCGGCGGCGTGCGCTGGACGCGCGAGGAAAAGGACAGCATCAACCAGAACCGCTATGTCCACCCGGCGTTCACCACCGCTTACGACCTCACGCCCTTCACCGACAATTTCCGCGGCGAGAACCTCTCGCCCGAAGCCACCCTGACCTGGCGGCCGACCAGCACGCGGACGATCTATGCGGCCTACAAGACCGGCTATAAGTCGGGCGGCATGGGGCTGAGCCTCATCCCCTCGAAGACCACCCTGCTCAGCGACATGACCTTCCGCCCGGAGCGGGCGAAGGGCTTCGAGGTCGGCGCCAAGGGCGCGTTCCTGGACCGCAGGCTGCAAATCACCGGCGACGTCTACCGCTACACCTACGACAACCTGCAGGTGAACGCCTACAATGCCGCCAACAACTCGTTCACGATCAAGAACGCGGCAGGCGCGATCATCAAGGGCGTCGAGGCCGAAGCCCGCTATCTGGTGAGCGAGGACCTCTCGCTCCACGGCAGCGTCAACTACAACAAGGCACGCTACACTGATTTCATCTCGCAATGCTACAACGCCCAGACGTTCGCGCTCGGCTGTAATGTGGATCCGCTGACGAAGGTCCCGGTGACTACGCCGGTGGCCGGAAAGATCTACACCCAGAACCTGGCGGGCCGTCCGACCGTGTCGGCGCCGGATTGGACCGGCACGCTGGGCGCGGTCTATACGCACCCGGTGAGCGACAAGCTCTCGTTCGAGGTGAACGGTGACCTCTATTACAGTTCCGGCTACTTCGCGTCGGCCACCGAGAACCCCAACTCCCACCAGAAGTCCTATGTCCGGGTGAACGCCGGCGTGCGCCTGTTCCAGCCCGGCGGGCCCTGGGAATTCGCCATCATCGGCCGCAACCTGACCAACGAGTTCTATCTTGTCACGGCCACGGACAAGCCGGGCGACACGCCGGCCAAGGGCCAGACCTCCGGCGTGATCGGCCGCACCCGCGAGGTGATCGCCCAGGTCAACTATAGGTTCTGACCCTCGAAGGATCCGAGCCGTTCATGAGCCGGGGCGCGCGCAGCGCCTCGGCTCTGCCGGTCTGGATCAGGCCTCGAGGATGGTGACGGCCGAAAGTCCGGGCGCACCGTAGACCTGGGTATAGCCGATCTTCGCAGCATCGACCTGCCGGCCCTCGGCGCGTCCGCGCAACTGCTGCACGTTCTCGTAGACCTGCCGCAGGCCAGAGGCGCCGATCGGCTCGCCGCAGGCGATGCAGCCGCCGTCCGTGTTGACCGGCAGGCGCCCGCCGATGTGCGTGGCGCCCTCGGCGATCAGCTTTTCCTGCTCGCCGTCGGCGCAGAAGCCGTTCTCCGCCATGTGCATGACTTCGGCGCCGCTTTCGGTGTCCTGGATCTGGGCCACATCGACGTCCTGCGGCCCGAGGCCCGCCATCTGATAGGCGGCCTGCGAGGCCAGCTGCGTGGGCGAGCGGCCCCGCTCGATCTCGAGGGCGGGCGAGAAGACTTCGAACGAGCCCTTCACGCGGGTGCGCACCGCGGCGGAGCGAACGCGCGGCCCGGCCAGGCCAAGCTCGCGCATCTTGCGGCCGGAGGCGAGGATCAAGGCCGCGCCGCCTTCCGCCGGGGAGCAGAACATGAACTTGGTCAGCGGGTCCGACACCATGTCGCCGTTGAGGATCGCGTTGAGCCCGACGGGCTCGCGGCGCCAGGCGTGCGGCGTGCGGGCGCCATTGATGAATGCCTTCTCCGCCACCTTGCCCAGGGTTTCCGCCGTGATCCCGTGCAGGCCCATGTAGCGCTGTATCTTCAGGGCGAAGAACTGGGTCGTCAGCATCATCCCCGTCTCGCCGTACCACTGCGGCAGGTTGTAGGTCTTCGGGTCGGCGT
>JAQGIJ010000581.1 GCA_028291285.1 Phenylobacterium sp.
TCATGAACCTCCATCAGGCTGACCTGCTTGCCGGGATTGGTGATGCCGGCTTCCTTGTAGGCCTTGGCGGCGGCGATCCGGGTGGTGTGGAAGTAGCTGCCGTCCCAGCCGCCGCCCTGCAGCTCCCAGCCGTTGGACACCGACAGCTGCAGCGCCTTGACGGTGACCAGCTGGCTCTTGCCCAGCGCGCGGGCGATTTCCGGCGTGGTGACGATGGCGCAGGCCGCGCCGTCCGATACGCCGCAGCAGTCGAACAGGCCCAGCGGCTCGGCGATCATCGGGGCGTTGAGCACCTGCTCCTCGGTGATGGGTTTGCGCAGGTGCGCCTTGGGGTTCTTGGCGCCGTTGGCGTGGCTCTTGACCGAGACATGGGCCATGGCCCGCTTCAGGTCGTCGGCGTTGACCCCGTGCTTGGCCCGGTAGGCCGCCGCCAGCTGGGCGAAGTTGCCGGGCGCCGAGCCCACCACGCCCACCATGTCGAAGGTGGTGCCGCGGGTGCGCACCGGCAGGCCGCCGTAGCCGGTGTCCTTCAGCTTCTCGACGCCCATGGCCAGCGCGATGTCGCAGGCGCCGGAAGCCACGGCGTAGACCGCGCCCCGGAAGCTCTCGGTCCCGGAGGCGCAGTAATTCTCGACCTTGGTCACCGCGATGTTCGGCAGCCGCAGCGCCGTGGAGAGCGGAATGCCCGAGGGCCCGATGTTCTGGCCGTCGAAGCCCACCCCCAGCCAGGCCGCGCCGATGTCGGAGACCTCGATGCCGGCGTCGGCGAGCGCCTCCTGGAAGGCCTCCACCATCAGGCTGTCGGCGTCCGCGTCCCAGCGCTCGCCGAAGCGGGCGCAGCCCATGCCCAGGATCGCTACCCGGTCCTTGATGCCGCTCGCCATGCTGATTCTCCTCTACTCGGCCGCCAGGGCGGTCGCGGCCTGCGCGCGGTAGTCGGGCACGGCCTTCCAAAAATATTTCACGAACCCGCGGTTCTGGTCGAACGCCTTGACGCGGAACATCATCCGCATGGCGGCGCCGACCGCGACATCCTCCGGCTCGACATCGACGAAGTCCACCGTCATGCGGCCGCCCTCCTCGAATTCGATGGCCCCGTAGTAGGTGGGCGGATCCGGCGAAAAGGCCAGGCTGTCGGCGGTGTGGGTCAGGATCTTCGCCCGGCGGTCGGCGAGCGGATAGTCTTCCTGGGTGCCGATGGCGCGGTCGTTCTGGGCGACGCTGATGTCGGACTTCGGGAACTGCACCGTGCCGGTCTTGCTGCACTTGCCGCCGACCAGGCCCAGCACCGCCTTGCGCTGGCGGTAGAGCGCGGTCATCGCGGTCTTCTGGTCGTACTCGGCGCGCATGCCGCGCTCGAGCTGCACGAGGCCGGTGAAGGACAGGTACTTCATGTAGTTGGGCTCGGGCTTGCGCCGGGCGAGCCAGCCGGAGACGCCCAGGCCCTTCACCGCCTCCCGAACCTTGTCGGTCGCGCGGAAGACCAGCACGTCGCAGCCCTGGCCGAAGCCAACGACGACGATGGTCTGGCCGGGCTTGGCGGTCTCCAGAGCCTTGGCCAGCAGCACCAGCGGCTGGGCCGTGCCGGCGTCGCCCAAGACGGCGGCCAGCGGCTCGATCACCGCCTCGGCCTTGACGCCGCAAGCCTTGGCCACGGCGTCGTTGACGCCCTTCATCGGCGCGCCCATGGCGAAGAGGTCCACCGCGCCGGGCTCGACGCCGACCTCCGCCAGCGCCGCCATGATGGCCTTCGGCGCGATCTTGGCGTAGCCCTCGTCGCGGATCCAGCGCGGCTCCCAGCCGTAGTCGAACTCCTGGCCCTCGGAGCGGTAGTGGTCGACGAAATCGACCGAGATGCTGCGCCCGCCGACGAACTCGGCGGCGACATCGCCCTCGCCCACCAGGAAGGCCGCAGCCGCGTCGCCGGCCATCATCTCCATCTCGGAGGCGGCCTGCGCATGGCGCTTCTCCGCGGCGACCACCAGCACCTCGCCGGCGCCGCCCTTGGCGGCGTAGAGCGCGTCCATCAGCGCCGAGGTGGCCGCGCGCTGGCTGCCGCCCACGTCCATGGCGCCCACGCCGTCGTCCAGGTTCAGCGCCTCCTTGGTGACGCCGGCGTTCTGGCGGTCGGCGAAGGGCAGGCTGGTGGAGGCCATCACCACCCGGCGTACGCGGGCCCGGTCGAGGTCGGTAAGCGCGTCGCGCGCCGCTTCCACGCTCATGGTGAGCGCGTCCTCGTCCCACGAGCACATCGACCGCTCGCCCTTGCCCAGGCCACGAAGGCCCGGCGCGTACCAGGCGTGGGCCGCGGCGACCGACTGGCGTTGCAGGCGAAGGCGGGGAACATAGGCGCCCGCGGCGATGATACCGACCATCTCAGTCTCCGAATTCCATGTAGCCATTCTGCAGGACGGTCACGTCGCGCTCGAGGACCCGCGCGCGGAAAGCCGCCCGTCCCTCCCCTTCGCGCCACACGTCCGCCTGCAGCGTCTCGCCCGGATAGACCGGACTTGAGAAGCGCACGTCAAGGCGCCTGAGCCTCGCCGGCTCATTTGCGCAGAGCGCCTTCAGGAGCACACGGCCCGCCACGCCGTAGGTTCCGAGCCCGTGCAGGATGGGCGCCTTGAAGCCCGCCTGCGTGGCCACGTCCGGGTCCGCGTGCAGCGGATTGTAGTCGCCGGAAAGCCGGTAGAGCAGCGCCTGGTCCGGCCGCGTCTTCGCCGTCAGCGTCAGGTCGGGGGCGCGATCCGGGATCGGATGCGGCTGCGGCGCGCCCTCGGAGGACCCGCCGAAGCCCCCGTCGGCGCGCAGAAAGCTCGACTGGCGGCAGGTGGCCACGTGCTCGCCCGCCGCGTCGTAGATCTTGCGCGAGTGGTAGAGGACCGCGCCCTTCTCGGCGCCCTTGTCGTAGATCGCGTCGATGGTTGTGACGCCGCGCAGCCGGCCCTCCACCGGCAGGGGCTTGAGGATCTCGGTCGACTGCTCGCCGTGCAGCAGCTTCTGCCAGGTCAGCCCGTACTTCGGCTCCTGCGCCCAGAAGCCCGGATAGGCCAGCACCACCGCCATGGTCGGCAGCGCCTTCAGCCCCTCCTCGTACACGAACTGCAGTTCGGAGCGGTCGGTGGGCGCCTCGGCCGCCGCGCCCACGCCCAGCGCATAGAGCATGGTGTCGCGGCGGGTGAGGTCCTGGAGCGTCTCGATGGGCGCCAGGCCCATCAGCATGTCGTAGTCGAGCGCCATCGGCTTACATCGGATCCCAGGTGAAGACCTCGGGCGAGCGGCGCAGCGGCTGGAAGCTGGGCTGCAGCATCGGCAGCAGCTCGGCGGCGATGCTCGCCTGGTCCCAGCCCTCGCTCTTGTGCGCCGAGCGGACCACCTGCGGGCGGCTGAACAGGAAGATCTCGTTCTTGCGCACGCCGAAGATCTGGCCGGTGACGTCCTTGGCGGCGTCGGAGCAGAGGAAGGCGACCAGGGGCGCGATCTTCTCCGGCGTCATCTGCTTCATCCGCTCGACCCGCTGCTGCTGTTCGGGCGTGTCGGTGGGGATGGTGGCGATCAGCCGGCTCCAGGCGAAGGGCGCCAGGCAGTTCGACCGCACGCCGAAGCGCTGCATGTCGAGCGCAATGGAGGTGGAGAGCCCGACCACGCCCATCTTCGCCGCCGAATAGTTCGCCTGGCCGAAGTTGCCGACCAGGCCGGAGGTCGAGGTGAAGTGGACGAAGGCGCCCGAGCCCTGCTCCTTGAAGTAGGGCGCCGCGGCCTTGGAGACGTAGTAGTAGCCGTTCAGGTGGACGTCGATGACGTCGGTCCAGTCCTTCTGGCTCATCTTGTGGAAGATGGCGTCGCGCAGGAAGCCGGCGTTGTTCACCACCGCGTCGATCCGGCCGAAGGCCTTCACCGCATCCTCGACGATGGAGGCCGCGCCGGCGGGCTCGGCGATGCTGGCGGTGTTGGCGTAGGCCTCCCCGCCGGCGGCCTTGATCTCGTTGACGACTTCCTGGGCGGGGCCGATGTCGGCGCCCTCGCCGCCGGCCGATCCGCCGTAGTCGTTGATCAGCAGCTTGGCGCCTTCCTGGGCGCAGAGGAGCGCGATGGCGCGTCCAATTCCGCGGCCCGATCCGGTGACCGCGACAACCTTGCCCTCGAGCGCCCCCATGCCGTTTTCTTCCCTCGTCGTTGAAACGCGCGTTCGGATTTGCGTTCGCATCAACGCCAATTCCGGCGGTATTTCAAGCCGGGCGCCGCGGCGTCACCCCGCCCAGAAGTCGTCGCAAAACGCCAGCGCGAAGAGGCCGAGCGCCAGCGCGCCTCCCAGCGTCCAGAGCCGGTCGAACACCGGCTCGCGGCCGAGCCTCGCCGGCGCCAGGAAGAGGGCGGGCAGGCTCAGCACGTAGCGGTGCATGCCCTGCGCGGCCCCGCTAGTGAGCGCTATCGCCAGCACCGCGAGGCCGTAGACCGCGAGCGCCGGATCCCGCCGCAGCAGGAGGATCGAGGCGACCAGGCCCGCGACGATCCCCCAGACCTCCACCAGATAATAGGCGCGCGCCTGCGGCTCGCCGCTGATGACCAGCTGCAAGGCCTCGAACCAGGAGCTCAGGGAGAGCCTCAGCCAGAGGAGCCCGCGGCCGAAGAAGTGGCTCTCCACGACGTCGAACCTGGCGCCGAACACCGCCCGCCAGGCGAGATAGGCCAGCGCCGGGGCCGCCACCGCCAGGAGCCGCACGGCCTCGCGCCTGGTCGGGGCGCGCAGGCCGGCGAGCCCGCCCTGCTGCAGCCAGATCCAGCCCAGCGGCAGAAGCAGCAGCGCCCCGGTGGACCGGGTCCAGGCGGCGAGCGCCGCCAGCAGGCCGGCCCAGACCCATCGTTCGCGGCGCGCGAGCGCCAGGGCGCCGAAGGAGAGACCGAGGAAGAGCCCCTCGGTGTAGACCTGCGCCAGGAAGAAGCTCGCCGGCCAGACCAGCAGATAGGCGGCCGCGCGGAGGTCGTCGCCAGGCGCGGCGCCGGGCTGGCGGCCCGCCAGGTCCGCGATGGCGATGACCGCGGCCAGCGCGCCGGCCAGCGAGACGATCACGCCGGCCAGCGTCACCGTCGCCACGGGATCGAGCCCCAGCGCCATCAGCGGCCAGGCAACGGTCCGCATCGCCAGGGGGTAGGCCGGGAAGAAGGCGTAGTTCAGCGAGGTCCAGTCGGGGTGCTGGCCATACGGCGCGAGCGTCGCGCTGCCGAGGTCGGAGCCGGGCTTCAGCGCACGCATCTGCGGGTCGTCGTACCCATGCAGCGCGATGGAGATGTAGAACTCCGAATCCCAGGCCACGTGCCGGTTCAGGAACGGATCGAGCAGATAGGGCTGGCCGGCATGGCTGTCGGCCCCGGTCTCCTGCGCCGTCCAGGGGGTTGAGCGGTCCGGCCGGGCGACGTCGAAGCGGCCCGGCGCAATCGCCTGGTAACCGAGGATCACGACGGCCCAGCCGAGCCACAGCAGCACCAACGAAGCGAGGGGCGCCCGCGCCCGGGGACTCAACAAGGGCATCTCCATCGCTCGGCCAAGTCTAAGCGCAGCGGCCCCGGCCTTGGGCAAGGGCTTATGTCTGAGCCGCATGGATGTCCGCGGAGAAGGACTTGGACCCTTTTCGAAGCCCATTGTTGTTCTGACGCCCGAGGGGGCCTCGGCGAGGCTCCGCGCAGTCGTGACCCGGAGACCGTCCCATGCTGACCCCCGAGCAGGAAGAGATCGCCCGCACCGTCGGCAAGCTCTTCAAGGATCGCTCCGCCGCCCGCCGCGCCTCCGAGGGCGGCGAGGGCATCGACCGGGCGCTCTGGGCGCAGTTCGCCGAGCTCGGCCTGATCGGCGTCGCCCTGCCCGAAGAGCTGGGCGGCAGCGGCCTGGGGCTGGCCGAGGAAGCCGTGGTGGTCGAGCTCGCCTCGGGCTTCGTCGCCCCCCTGCCCTTCGTCAGCACCTACGCGGCGGCCCATGTCCTGGCGCAAGGCTCGGGCGAGGCCACCGCCGAGCTGGCCGGCCAGCTCGCCGCCGGCGACCGGGGGGTCGGCGTGGCGCTCTCAGCGGAGACCAGCGCGCCGCAGGGCCTGGTGGTCCATGCCGACGGCGCCGGCGCGGGCCGGCTGGTGGGCGCCATCGAGGACGTTTTTGAAGGCGGCTCGCTCGACGTGCTGCTGGTCCCCGTCGACGGCGCCTGGTGGGCGGTGGACGTGCGCGGCGAAGGCGTCGAGTTCGGCGAGATCGGCACGCTGGACCCGACCCGCCGGCAGGCCCGGGTGGTGTTCGAGCAGGCCCCCG
>JAQGIJ010000302.1 GCA_028291285.1 Phenylobacterium sp.
CCGCAGCTTAACCTTGCCACGATGGCCATGCCCGGCCCTCTTCGGCAATACAGTTGGCGAGCGCCGTGGCAAAGTAGGCCGCCCGAAAAGCGGACCATCTCAAGGTCCTGTGTCGATGGCTCCCGCATTGCGCTGGTCAGCCCGACGAGTCTGACGAGTTATCCACAGATCGGGCGCTTGGCGGTGGATAACGCGCGATCGCTCAGGTCGAATGTACAATCTTGGACAGTGATCCTGTGGATAACGACGCTATGCTCTCGTCATCGACAACCGGCGGAGGCCTTAAGTGCGGACATTTTCGTGCTTCACACGGGAAGAGGGCTCATCCACGCCTACGCTCTCTTTCATTCTCGCTGAGAGCGAGCAGCGCGCGCGGGAACTCGCTCATCGCGAGCTGCTGGACGCCCTCCACCCGGTCGCGGTAGAGATTTGCGAAGGAACTAAGGTCCTCTGGAGTGAGCAATTCGCGCAGGTCTGAGCACCAAATGTTGTAATTAGACCCGCGAATGCCCATTCGAAAGCGCAAGTGCCTGCAGGCGCCCAGACGCTCCCACCGCCCACCATGACGCAGAAGCTCTCCATCACGGATACGGCGTGCGGCGTGGCTGACAGTCAATGGCGACCATCAGCTTGTCGCCATCGAGATCGCCGAAGCAGGGCGCTCAGCTCCCCGGGCATAGACATAGGTAAAGCCTGCTTTTCACCCATTTCGCCGGCTCCTGGTGGAATATGAGGCATTGGCGTCGCCGTCGCGGATAGACCACCTGCCCAGTCACCTTCGCGCCAGGCGCCAAGAAGCGGGCATACCGCCGCGAACCGAATGGCCTCGCATGGACGGCCCCACCGCCCCGCCCGCGAAGGCGAACACCAGCACGGCGAGGGCCGCAATCCCGATCATCGCTTACCGACTCCGTGTGCTGGCGGCTCGGCTGTGAGTGGAACAGTAGGATTCATCACCAGTCGGTGGCGGGTTTAGCCTTTGATAGGTTCCCGCGCGCCGCTTCGATTTATGTCAATCGGACGCGGGAGTGGCGACCATGACTTCGCAGCAGCCAAGCCCCTCATCGGGACCTCTTGGGCACGGAATCGCTTCCCCCCCAGGCCGTTGGAGCCTCGAGTCCCTTCGGCCAGCGGAGGGCGAGGCGCTGGACGTCCAGAGATGGGTGGCGGTATTTCGGCGACGGGCGCGACTCTCGCTGGCCGTCGCGTTCGTGATTTTCACCGCGTTCGTGGTGTTCACACTGATAGCTCCATCGCAATACACCGCACAGACCGAGATCGTGGTTGATGCTCGGCACGAGCAAATCGTGAATCAGGCGCCGGTGATCGGGGATCTCCCGCGCTCAACCCAAGAAGCCAACATAGTCGACACTCAGGTCCAGCTCTTGAGCTCACGTCGCCTCGCCGAGATTGTCACCCAAGAGCTCAACCTGGTCAAAGACCCGGAATTCAATAGCGCCCTCCCAGGGGCGACAGGCCCTGGCGCCTTGCTCCACGCCGTCACCGGTTTCGTGTCCCACAACCTCTTCGGCAGCCCCCCGCCGAGCGAGGCACGCACTCGGGAGAAGGTGGTCGATGCCGTCGCCCAGAACCTCTCGATCCGGCGCAGCGGCCTCACCTATGTCATCGGGGTCAACTTCACCTCGAAGGACCCCGCCAAGGCCGCGCGGATCGCCAATGCCTTCGCCGACAACTACCTGGCCATGGAGCTAGACTCGAAGGGCGACGCCACCGGCCGCGTCAACCAATGGCTGAACACGCGCCTCAACGGCCTGCGCCAGCAGGTGCAGCAGTCCGAGGCCGCTGTCGAGCGCTACAAGATCGACAACAACCTGCTCAGCGCCTCCGGCGTGCCGCTGAACGAGCAGGAGATCTCCAGCTACAATCTGCAGGCCGCCACCGCCCGCGCCAGCCTGGCGGAGGATCGGGCCCGGCTGAACACCGCGCGCGCCCAGCTCGCGCATGGCTCGACCGGCGAGGACGTGGGGGAAGCGCTGGGCTCGAACGTGATCCAGCAGCTCCGCGCTCAGCGCGCCAGCATCAGCGCCAGCCTGGCCGGTTTCCAGGGCCGCTATGGCCCGCGGCATCCGGATATGCTGAAGGCGCAGCAACAGCTCGCCGACACCGACGCACAGATCCATTCGGAGGTGAAGCGGATCATCTCCAACCTGGAGGCCAAGGTGCAGGTCTCGCGGCAGCGCCTGGCCTCGATCGAGGGTACGCTGAGTTCCGCCCAGGGCACCCTTGCAGCCAACAACCGGGCCACGGTGCGCCTGAACGAGCTGCAGCGTAACGCGGATTCCGCCAAGGCGGTCTACCAGAGCTTCCTCGACCGTTACAAGGAAACCAGCGCCATGGCGGGCATGGTCGCGCCGGACGGTCGGCTGGTGTCGGCGGCCAGCGTCCCCACCAACCCGTCCTCGCCAGATTTGAAGATCAACCTCGTGCTCGGCGCAATGGTCGCACTGATGGGCGGATTGTCCGCGGCTTCCGTGGCCGAACTGTTAAGTTCGGGGCTGTCCACCGCCGACGATGTCGAAAAGCGTACGGGGGCACCCTACCTCGGCTCGGTGCCGTTGCTCCACACCGGCGGGCGCGGCCGCGGCCGCGGCCGCGGCTCGCCTGCCGCCTACCTTGTGTCCAAGCCGCTGTCCGCATTCGCAGAGGCGTTCAAAGGCCTACGCACTTCGCTGCTTCAGGCCAGCGACGGCGTGCCCCCGCGGGTGGTGGCGATAACCTCCTCGGTGCCCGGCGAAGGCAAGACCGTCACCGCGGTCTGCTTCGCCGGCTCGCTCGCCCTGCAGGGATATAGGACGGTCTTGGTGGACTGTGACG
>JAQGIJ010000604.1 GCA_028291285.1 Phenylobacterium sp.
GCGCGCGAACCACTGAGTGTTCAAGGGCGCATTCCTTTTTCTGAAATCGACACACGAAGCCCGCTGAGAAAACACTCAGCAACCCGAAAGGTTCCGCTTCTTCAGCGACTTCGGACCGTTTTTGGGCAACCAACAAATGTTAAATAGACTGTGGACAGTCTAATTCAGTCGTCCGGCGAGATCTGCAGTTTATCAAAAGCAGATTTCGGCCGCGTTGCAGACTAGGGCACAGGGACTTGCTGCTTCCTGCGTCCGGCGGTCCCGCGAACACCCGAGCCGTAGCCCGGAGCGCTCTCCCAGCGCAGCGCATCGGCGACGATCTGGTCGAGCGTGGAGCGCGTCGCGCTCCAGCCCAGCAGCTCGCGCGCACGGCCGGGATCGGCCACCAGGCTCGGCGGATCGCCGGCGCGGCGGGCGCCCACGCTGTGCGGCACGGCGTGGCCGACGGCGCGTCCCACCGCCTCCACCACCTCGATCACCGAGGCGCCCTTGCCCGTGCCGACATTGGCCGGCTCGAAGGCGCCCGCGGCGAGGTCCGCCTCCAGGGCCAGGACATGGGCCTCGGCCAGGTCGCTCACGTGAATGTAGTCCCGCAGGCAGGTGCCGTCGGGGGTGTCGAAGTCGTCGCCGAACACAGTCAGAGGCTTGCCGTCGCCGAGCGCCGCGGCGATGGCCAGCGGGATCAGGTGGGTCTCCGGCTCGTGCGCCTCGCCGATCTGCCCCGAGGGGTCGGCCCCGGCGGCGTTGAAGTAGCGCAGCGCCACCGCGCTCAGGCCATAGGCCCGGCACTGGCTCTCGATCATCCATTCGCAGGCGAGCTTGGTGTCGCCGTAGGGGCTGGCCGGCGCCTTGGGCGCGCTTTCCGGGATGGTCTCCAACGCACCCCGGCCGCCCTGGCCGTAGACGGCGGCGCTGGAGGAGAAGACCAGGCGGCCGACGCCGCGGTCGCGCATGGCCGCCAGCAGCGACACGGTCCCGGCGACGTTGTGCTCCCAGAAGAGGTCGGGCTTGACCACCGAGCGGCCGACCTCGATCAGGCCTGCGAAGTGGATCACCGCCTTCACTCCGTGCGCGGCGATGGCGTCGCCGAGCGCGCGCGGGTCGCGGATGTCGCCGTGGACGAGCGGGCCCCAGCGCACCGCCTCACGGTATCCAGAGCTCAGATTGTCATAGACGACGGGCAGGTAGCCCCGATCGTGAAGCGCCTTGGCCGTGTGCGCCCCGATATAGCCAGCCCCGCCGGTGACCAGCACGGCGGCCTTGGTTCCCCGATCCATGGGGACTTAATAGCCCGTCCTGCGGCATAGTTCCATGCTGATGCGGCGCCGCACAATGGCCAAGCTTGAGAGGAACGAAATGCGCCGCCAAGGGCTTACAGTCGGTTGTCCACGGGAAAGCCAGGGTTGATGCGAGCTTTGGAGCTGTGGGGCGGTCACGAGTGCACCGTGAACCGGGTAGGCGGCGCGTTCCACGATCAGACGGTCCGCTCGGGCCATGAGCAGCGCACCTCCGACCTCGACCGGTTCGCCAGCCTCGGCCTGAAGGCGCTGCGCTATCCGGTGCTCTGGGAGCGGATCTCGCCGCGCTCCCCCGACGAGTTCGACTGGCAGTGGACGGACCTGCGGCTCGCCCGCATCCGCGAGCTCGGCATGCGCCCGATCGCCGGCCTGCTGCACCACGGCAGCGGTCCGCGCTACACCAGCCTGGTGGACGAGGCCTTCGCCCCGCTCTTCGCCCGCTACGCCCGCGCCGCAGCCGAGCGCTACCCCTGGGTCGAGGACTGGACGCCGATCAACGAGCCGCTGACCACGGCGCGCTTTTCCGCCCTCTACGGCCACTGGTATCCGCACCTGGCCGACGAGCACATGTTCTGGGCGGCGCTGATCAACCAGATCGACGGCGTGCGGCTGGCGATGCGCGAAATCCGCCAGGTCAATCCCGCCGCGCGCCTGGTGCAGACCGAGGACCTCGGCCGCGCCTATGCGACCCGCGCCGTCGCCCACCAGGCCGAGTTCGACAATGTCCGGCGCTGGATGACCTGGGACCTGCTGGCCGGTCGGGTCACCCCGGAGCACCCGCTCTGGGCGCGGCTGGACGGCTTCGGCCTGGGCGAGCGCCTTCGCGCCATCGCCGACGCGCCCTGCCCTCCCGACGTGGTCGGGGTGAACCATTACCTGACCAGCGACCGGTTCCTCGACCACCGCACCGAGCGCTATCCACCGGGCCGCATCGGCGGCAACGCCTTCATGGCCTACGCCGACGTCGAGGCCGTGCGCGTGGCCCTCCCCGCCCCCGGCGGCCTGGAAGGCGCGCTGGAGGAGGCCTGGGCCCGCTACGGACTGCCGCTGGCGGTCACCGAGAGCCACAACGGCTGCACCCGCGAGGAGCAGGTCCGCTGGGTGCGCGAGGCCTGGGAGAGCGCCGGGCGCCTGCGCGCCCGCGGCGTCGAGGTCGAGGCCGTCACCGCCTGGGCGCTGCTTGGGACCTTCGACTGGAACAGCCTGCTCACTCGCCACCTCGGCCATTACGAAGTGGGCGCCTTCGACGTCCGCACCGACGAGCCCCGCCCTACCGCCGTCGCCGCCGAGTTGGCGCGCATCGGGACCGGCGCCGGCCAGCCACATCCGGCGACGGAGGGGCCCGGCTGGTGGCGCCGCGACCTGCGCCTGGAGTTCCAGCCGGTCTTCCGCACCGTCGAGACCCCGGAGCCGCGGCCGGAGTGGCGCGCCTCATCCGCCACCGGCGGCCGCCCGCTGCTGATCGCCGGCGCAACCGGCACGCTCGGCAAGGCGCTGGCCAGGGCCTGCGAATGGCGCGGCGTCGCCTACCGGCTCACCCGTCGCGCCGAGCTCGACCTCGCCGAGGCGGACTCGATCGCCCGCGCGCTGGACGCGAGCGAGCCCTGGGCGGTGATCAACGCCGCAGGCTGGGTGCGGGTGGACGACGCCGAGCACGCGGCCTCCGCCTGCCTGGCCGCCAACGCCGAGGGCGCCGTGCGGCTGGCCCGCGCCTGCGCCGAGCGCGGGCTGCCCTGCGTCGGCTTCTCCAGCGACCTGGTGTTCGACGGCCGCCGCCGCCAGCCGTATCTGGAGAGCGACGCGACCGCGCCGCTCAACGTCTACGGCCGGAGCAAGGTGCGCGCCGAGCGCGAGATCCTGGCGCTCGGCGGCCAGGCGCTGATGATCCGCACCGCCGCATTCTTCAGCCCCTACGATCCGCACAACTTCGCCGCCCAGGTGGTGCGGGCGCTCTCGGCCGGGCGGCCGTTCGAGGCGGCGGCGGACCTGGTGGTGTCGCCCACCTATGTGCCGGACCTGGTGGAGGCGACGCTCGACCTGCTGATCGACGGCGAGACGGGCCTGCGTCACCTGACCAACGCGGGCGCCGTCACCTGGGCCGACTTCGCGCGCCAGCTGGCGCTGGCGCTCAACCTCGACGCCGAGCTGGTCCGCGACCGCCACCACGGCGAGTTCGACTGGCCTGCCAGGCGACCGGCCTATGCCGCCCTGGCGACCGAGCGCGGCCAGCTCATGCCGCCGCTGGACGAGGCGATCGCCCGCTACGCCGCCATCGTCGCCGAGGCCGATTTCGCCGCGGAAGCCGAGGCCCTGGCCGAAGGCCGCGCGGACCTGTTCGTCCGCGCAACGCCCCGGCTGAGCTGAGCCCAAAGGCGCGTTCGCCACTTGGCTCGCGCTTGCCTCCCCCGGCGCGTAGCGGTGCGAGGGGACGCGGCGGAGGTAGCGGTCAGCCGAGCGGCTTCTGGTAGGTCGACGCCTCGCCCTCGACCTCGAACAGCTCCTCCTCGTTGTCGGAGAGGATTTCGTCCAACGCGTCGATGACGGTGTCCAGCTGTTCCGGCGAGGCGGCGAAGTCCAGCGCTTCTCCGGCGTCGTCCTCCAGGTGGAGCACGAAGTCCTCTTCGCGGACCGAAATCGAGAACTTGGCGAGCTGTCGCATGAGCATCCCTCCGTTGGGTCTCTAGAAACCGCCGAGCACCGATTTCGTTCAGCTCAGGACGCGGGCGGCCGCCACAACGCGCGCCGCCTTCTCAGCCGTCTCCGCCACCGACTGGCCCTTGCGGTAGAGCTCGCCGCCGAGACCGAAGGCGCGCGCGCCGGCGGCCCACCAGTCGGCCATCTGCTCGGGGCCGACGCCGCCCACCGCCCAGACCACCGCCTCGTCCGGCAGCACGGCCTTGATCTGCCTCACGTGGGCCGGACCGAAGGTGACGGCGGGGAACAGCTTCAGATGCCGCGCCCCGGCCTCCAGCGCCATGAAGGCCTCGGTGGGGGTGGAGAATCCGGGCGCCGGGTCGAGCTTGAGCTCCACCGCCCGGCGGATCACCTCGCGGGAGGTGTTGGGGGCGACGATGATCCGCCCGCCCGCCTTCGCCACCGCGTCCACCCGTTCGGCGGTGAGCACCGTGCCCGCGCCCAGGGCCACGCGATCGCCGAAGGCTTCGGCCAGCTTGCGGATGCTCTCGATCGGCTCCGGCGAATTCAACGGCACCTCGATGCCGCGGACCCCCGCCGCATAGAGCGCCTCGGCGTGGTCGAGGATCTCGTCCGGGCGGATGCCGCGGACGATGGCCACCACCGGGCATTCGCCGAGCGCGTCGTCGAGGCTGAGGGTCATTGGCCGGCTCCACGTTTGTAGAGGGCGAAGAGGCCGGCGATCGCCGCCGCCTCCCCGTCGAAGGTTTCGCTGTTCAGGCCGCGGGCCTCGAAGGCCTGGCGGTAGCGGGCGCACAGCGCCGCATCGCCGAGCAGCGCCACCGGCGCGCCCGCCTCCACGCCCAGCAGCTTCGGCACGCTCGCCACCTCCGCGCCGATCAGCAGGCCGGAGAGATAGGAGGGCGTGCTCTCCGCCGGCTTGCCCTTGCCCACCACCCGGGCGCGGGCGGTGAAGAGCCGGGCCGCCAGGGCGCCGCCGTCGCCGGCCGCGGCCAGGCCCTCGGCGAAGGCGGCGGCGTCGTCGGCGGGCGCGTCGCTCTTCAGCACGCTGTGCTGGCCGAGGACGGCGAAGAGCTCGCCGGTCATGGCGGTGACGAAGCCGGTCAGCCGGCCGTCCTCGACCAGCATCCACTTGGCGTGGGTGCCGGGATGGCAGACCACATGGCGGCCGCGCGCGCGGTCCGGGTTCTGCGCCAGCCAGCCGAACAGCTGGGTCTCCTCGCCGCGCATGACGTCGCCCGCGCCGCGCAGGCCCTCGCCGCGCACGCCCGGCACGATCCGCACCCAGGCCGCGTGCGCCTCAACGGCGACCAGCTCGCGCGTCAGGTCGTCGAGGCTCACCGGCGCGTCCACATAGGGCGCGACCGTCCAGCCGAGGTTGGAGCCCACCATGCCGCAGAGGATGGCCGGCACGTCGAAGGCGTTGAGCTGCGGCTGCACCTCCTCCTGGAAGCGGCGCGCGGCCTCGCCCGGCCGGAGCTTGGAGACGCCGAGCGCGAAGTCGCGGCTCTGCACCACCCGGCCGTCGGCATCCAGCGTCCAGGCGCGCAGGTTGGTGGTGCCCCAGTCGCAGGCCAGCAGGGCGGCCGCCGCCATCAGTGGGATTCCCGCGTCACGTCGGCGCTGGATTTGCCCACCAGGAAGTTCAGGTCCGCCCCCTGGTCAGCCTGCAGCACGGTGTCGATGTAGAGCTTGTACCAGCCGCGGGTGAATTGCGACGGCGCGCGCCGCGCCTCCCAGGCCACGCGGCGGCGCGCCAGCTCGGCCTCGTCGACCATCAGCTGCAGCGACCGGTTCGGCCCGTCGAGCACGATCTCGTCGCCGGTCTCGACGAGCGCCAGCGGCCCGCCGGCCTCGGACTCGGGCGCGACGTGCAGGATCACCGTTCCATAGGCGGTGCCGCTCATCCGGGCGTCCGAAATGCGGACCATGTCGCGCACGCCCTGGCGCAGCAGCTTCGGCGGCAAGGCCATGTTGCCCACCTCCGGCATGCCCGGATAGCCCTTGGGTCCGCAGCCCTTCAGCACCAGGACGGAGGTAGCGTCGACCTCGAGGTCCGGGTCGTCGATGCGGGCGTGGTAATCCTCGATGGTCTCGAACACCACGGCGCGGCCGCGGTGGGTCAGGAGCTCGGGCGTGGCGGCGCTCGGCTTGATGATGGCGCCGTCCGGACAGAGGTTGCCGTGCAGCACCCAGACGCCGGAGGACGGGCCGATGGGCGCCTCGCGCGTGCTGATCACCTCGCGGCGCCAGACCTTCGCCTGGTCGGCGATCTCGCCGATGGTCTGGCCCGAGGCCGTGACGGCGTCGCGCCGCATCAGCTCGCCCAGCTCGGCCATCACCGCCGGCACGCCGCCGGCGTAGCAGAAGTCCTCCATCAGGTACTTGCCCGAGGGCATCAGGTTGACCAGCAGCGGGACCTCGCGCCCGATCTCGTCGAAGTCGTGCAGGTCGAGCGGCACGCCGACCCGGCCCGCGAGCGCCAGCAGGTGCACCACCGCGTTCGTCGAGCCGCCGCAGGCCGCGTGCATCAGGATGCCGTTCTCGAACGCCGCGCGGGTCAGGAGCTGCGACAGCCGGACGTCCTTGCGCACCAGTTCGACGATGCGGTTTCCAGTCACGTGCGCCAGCGCCTTGCGCCGCGAATCCGCGCCGGGCAGCGAGCCGTTCATCGGCAGGCAGACGCCCATCGCCTCCACCAGGCTGGAGATGGTGGAGGCCGTGCCCATGGTGTTGCAGACGCCGTTAGAGCGGCTCATGCCGGCTTCGGCGCTGATGAACTCGGCCATGGTCATCTCGCCGGCGCGGACCATCTCGGAGAAGCGCCAGACGTCCGTCCCCGAGCCGATCGCCTGGCCGCGCCAGTCGCCGTTCAGCTGCGGGCCGGAGGAAAGCACGATGGTCGGCAGGTCGACGCTGGCCGCGCCCATCAGCTGGCCGGGCGTGGTCTTGTCGCAGCCGCCCAGCAGCACCACCCCGTCGATGGGATTGGCGCGGATCGATTCCTCCACCTCCATGGCCAGCAGGTTGCGGAACAGCATCGCCGTGGGCCGCATCTGGGTTTCGGGCAGCGACATGGCCGGGAACTCGATTGGCACCCCGCCCGCCTCCCAGACGCCGCGCTTCACGAACTCGGCGAGCTCGCGCAGGTGGACCTGGCAGGTGACCAGCTCCGACCAGGTGTTGCAGATCCCGATGATCGGGCGGCCGTCGAACACGTGCTCGGGCAGGCCCGTGCCCTTGATCCAGCTCCTGTGGATGAAGCCGTCGCGGTCGAGCTTGCCGTAGCTGCGCTGGCTCCGCAGTGGTTTGTCGGCCATGCGCAGGTCCCCTCTCGATGATCGGTGATGCTGTGCCTAAACCCTCATATAGGCGCGGGGTTCAGCCACCGCCGCGCCCCGCCAGGCCAGGCCAGCGGCGCGCCGCCTCAACGATTGGTAAGACTGGCGATCGATATGCGACAGCTTGGGGGCGCAGCCTCTAATCGACAAGGCTCCAATCGTGGGGCCTCCGGAAGGAGACGCCAAGATGAACTTCGAGGTCTTCCTGTTCGCCAGCGCCTTGGCCGCCGCAGCCCTTGGGGCCGTCCGCGGCCGTTGGGCGCAACCCATCGCGCGGATTCCGCTTGCCTGTGGCGCACGAGCCCACGGCGTGGACCGCAGGCGGCCGTAACAAGGCTATTCGGCCGCCGCATTCCTTAACAAGTCCAGAGTCTTGGACATTTGGCGGCGTTGGTTTCGACCCCGGCGCCAAATCTGTCCTGGATCAAATCGCTGATCGTAAAGACCCAATTCGGACCGCCTGCGACAACCTGACGGCGGCGTTCGGATTCCATTCAGAGTTCATGGGCCATTATCTTCAGGATGAGATTCGGGAGGGGATCCCCGTCATGACCTTATCCAGCTATTCCGACGTCTTTTCCATCAGCCACGAACGCGGCTACGAGGAGGACATCCGGGTGGGCGACCTTGTGTCCACCGGCCCGAACCTCTTCCCGCACTTTGAAGTGGTCGCGGTCCATGGCGACAAGGCCTGGGTCCGCAACATCGACAACGGCGGGGACCATCTGGCCCTGCTCGACCGCTGCCGCAGGATCAACGGACAGACCTTCGCCCAGGCCGCCGAATAGGCGCCCTTCGCCGCCCGCACGTCCGGGCCTATCATCAGTGAACCACGGGCACGCCCCGGAGTTTTAAGCCCGCAGGGGCGCCTCGAGGCGCAAGGGGCTTGTCGGAGGACCCGCTATCTCCGCTTTCATGTTCGCCACGGGGATCGAGAACAGCATCCCCAGGATCAAGGATGGCCGCGTCCGCGTGGACCAGATGGAGTCCTGCGGCCACTACCGTCACTGGCGTAAGGATTTCGACCTGGTCGAGGAGCTGGGCCTGCGCTTCCTGCGCTATGGCCCGCCGCTGCACACCAGCCTGGTGGGCGCGGACAAGTTCGATTGGGAGTTCGCCGACGTCACCTTCGCGGAGCTGCGGCGACGCGACATCGTGCCGATCGTCGACCTTTGCCACTTCGGCGTGCCGGACTGGCTTGGCGACTTCCAGAACCCGGACTTCCCCGAGGTGTTCGCCCGCTATTGCGCCGCCTTCGCCCGGCGCTTCCCGTGGGTGCAGATCTACACCCCGGTGAACGAGATGTTCATCTGCGCCCAGTTCTCGGCCAAGTACGGCTGGTGGAACGAGCAGGGCACGACGGACCTGACCTTCGTCACCGCGCTCAAGCACATCGTCAAGGCGAACGTACGCGGCATGCAGGAGATCCTGAAGATCCGTCCCGACGCGATCTTCATCCAGAGCGAGTCCTCGGAGTACTTCCACGCCGAGAACCCCGCGGCGATCAAGCCGGCGGAAGTGGAGAACGCCAGGCGTTTCCTCTCGCTCGACCTCAACTACGGCCACCGGGTCGACTCGGAGATGTACGAGTACCTGCTGGATAATGGGATGACGCGTGACGAGTACCACTTCTTTCTGGGCAACTCGCTGCACCACCATTGCATCCTGGGCAACGACTACTACTGGACGAATGAGCACCGCGTCAGCGCCGACGGCATGAGCCGCGCCTCGGGCGAGATCTTCGGCTACTCCGAGATCACCCGGCAGTACTACAACCGCTACCGCCTGCCGGTGATGCACACCGAGACCAACATCGCCGAGGGCCCGAACGGCGACGAGGCGGTGAACTGGCTCTGGAAGGAATGGGCCAACGTCCTGCGCGTGCGCAACGACGGCGTCCCCACCGTGGGCTTCACCTGGTACTCGCTGACCGACCAGATCGACTGGGACACCGGCCTTCGTGAGAGCAACGGGCGGGTGCACCCGGTGGGGCTCTACGACCTCAACCGCGACATCCGTCCTGTGGGGCGCTCCTACAAGCAGCTGATCGCCGACTGGGGTGAAGTGCTGCCGACCCAGAGCGTCTGCCTCACCGTCCCGGTCGTCCCGCCGTCCGAGCACGAAGGCGCCGGCGCCGAGCGCCAGCGGCACGACGCGGGCCGCCTGCGCGCCTTCGAGCTGGCCAACGAAGGCAGCTGAGGCCGCCCCGTGCCGCCATCCGCTCTGTCCGAGCCGCTGCAGATCGGCGGCGCGCCCGTCGTCGCCCTGCGCGCCGATGACCTTCCCGCCGAGGGGGCCGCCTTCGTCTCGGCGCAGGTGCTGCCCGGCCGAGGCCTGATGCTGTTGCAGGCGCGGCTGCGGCTCCCCTCCGGCGAGGAAGTCGACGGGCTTGTCGCCCCGCCGGCGCGCGAGGCGGCGCGCGAGCTCGACGGCGGTCCCGACGATTTCGCCGGCAACAAGGCCTTCAGTTTCGGCGGCGCGCTGCTGGCGCCCTACGCCAACCGGATCACCGGGCGGCCGGTCGCCGGCGCCCGGGAGATCGAGGCGACGGTGGACGGCCGGACGCTGCGGCTGCCGCGCAACTGGGGCGGCAAGGCGGCCGGCGCGCGGGAATACGCCATGCACGGCCTGATCCTGGACGCGCAGGTCCCGTTCGAGCAGCCCTCGCCGGACCGCGTGACGGGGCGGCTGGAGGCCGGCGACTTCGGTGGCCGTTGGCCCTCGCGCACCCAGATGGCGTTCGACTGGCGGCTGGCGGCGGGCGGACTCGAGCTCACGGTCACGGTGCGCAATTCGGGCGCCGAGCCCCTGCCCTTCGGCCTCGGCTGGCATCCTTATTTCGCGCTGCCCAGCGGCGATCGCCGCCAGGCCCGGCTGCGGCTGCCCGCTGCAGCGCGGACCGAGGTCGACAACTACGACGAGGTGCTGCCCACCGGCCGCGTGCTGCCGGTCGCGGGCGGCGCCTATGACTTCAACGCCGGGGAGGGCCGGCCGCTGGGCGAGCTCTACCTCGACGACTGCTTCACCGATCTGGTGCGCGAGGCCGGCCGCGCCGTCGTCGAGATCCTCGATCCGGCGGCGGCGGTGGGGCTGCGGATCAGCTCGCCGACGCCGCAGGTGAAGGCGGTCCAGGTCTATGCGCCGCCCGACAAGCCCTTCGTCGTGGTGGAGCCGCAGTTCAACCTCGCCGATCCCTACAGCGACGTCTGGCCAGGCGGCCGCGACACGGGCATGGCGCGGCTCGAGCCGGGCGAAAGCCTGACCTATGCCGTCCGCGTCGAACCGTTCGCGCTCGGGAACCACCTTATCACCTGAGGGTTGTGGGGGGCCAACCCGAGGCTCCTATGGACCGAGCGCCCAGCCAGGACGAACGCCGGGCGGGCGGCGAGATCGTCGATTTCGACGAGGCGCTCCTCGACGCCTGTTCGGTCGACGAGCTCTGCGAGATCATGACCGAGGCCGTCCTCCTGGCCCAGGCCTTCGCGCCGGAAGGCCCCGCGGCCGAGATCGAAGCCCTGGCGAATTCCCTGCAGTCGGGTGTGCGGGACCTGGACATCGGCCGCGCCCACGCGCGCAGGCTGGCCGCTGCGCTGCGCCGGCTGGCCCGCGGGGCCCAAGCCTGATCGGCTATTCCGCGGCCACCCAGCCTTTGCCAGCCGCCGCCCGCGGCGCGGAGGCGGTCTCGTCCAGCAGCTTGCGGAGCTTCTGCGCCATGGCCGCGGTCTCGTACGGCTTGTCGAGGAGCGGGAACTCGACCTGGTCGGCGGCCGCCCCCTCGCCCACGAAGCCGGAGGTGAGCAGCACCAGGAGCCCGGGCCGAAGCTCGCGCGCGGTCCTGGCCAAACTGACGCCGCTCACGCCGCCAGGCATCACCACGTCGGTGAACAGCAGGTCGATTTCCGCGCTGGAGCGGATGATCTCCAGCGCCTCGGCGGCGTTGCTCGCGCAGGTCACCGGGTAGCCGAGGCCGGTGAGCAGATCCAGCGTCAGCGCCAGCACCGTGGCGTCGTCCTCGACCAGCAGGATCTTCTCCGAACCGCCGGTGATCACGGCCGCCGGCGCTTCCGGGCGCAAGTCCTGGGCCGGTTCGTTCGAAAGCGGCAGGCGCAGCGAGAAGGTCGAACCCTGGTCGACCTCGCTCTCCAGCTTCACCTCGCCCTCCGACTGGCGCACGAAGCCGTAGACCTGGCTGAGGCCCAGGCCCGAACCCTTGCCCACCTCCTTGGTGGTGAAGAAGGGCTCGAAGACGCGATCGCGCACCTCCGGCGACATGCCAAAGCCGGTGTCCTGCACGGAAATGACCGCCCAGCCGTGATCCTCGCCGGCCTGTTCCTCGGTGCGGATGGAGACCACCCCGCCGTCCGGCATGGCGTCGCGGGCGTTGACCGCCAGGTTCAGCAGCGCGGTCTCCAGCTGGGTCGGATCCACGTGGGCGCAGAGCACGCCCTCGGTCAGCGCCAGATCGATCGTCACCGCCTCGCCCACCGCCTGGCGGACCAGCGGGGCGAAGTCGCGGATCAGCGCGTTGACGTCGAGGGTGATGGGGCTGAGGTGCTGGCGGCGCGAGAAGGCCAGCAGCTGCCGGGTGAGGTCCCGCCCGCGCTCGGCGGCCTGGCGGATGGCGTCGATGCGGCGGGCGCGGCGCGCCTCGTCCTCGGCCTTGCGGCCGAGCATGTCGACGTTGCCCAGCACCACGGTCAGCAGGTTGTTGAAGTCGTGCGCGACGCCGCCGGTGAGCTGGCCCACCGCCTCCATCTTGCGCGCCTGGGCGAGCTGCTCCTCCAGCTGGTGGCGGTCTGTGGCGTCGAGCAGGACCCCGAAGATCTCCCGCGGCGCGCCGTCGACGCTCGGCGCCAGCACCCCCTGGTCCTGCAGGATCCGGTACTGGCCGTCGGCGCAGAGCCAGCGGAACTCGCAGGAATAGCGTCCGCTCTTCGCCGCCCCGGCCATGGCCTGGGTCACCCTGGGCAAGTCCTCCGGATGGATGCGCGAGAGGCCGAACTCAGGCTCGCCGGTGAAGCGGTGGGCGGGAAAGCCGGTGATCTCCTCGATAACGTCGGAGACGAACTGCGGGGCGAACGGAGGCTCCAGGGTGCGCGAGGTGAAGACGATCGGCAACGACTGCAGGATCGCCCTCTGGCGCGCCTCGGTCTGGCGAAGCGCCCGCTCCGTCTGCGCCTTCTCGGCCTTCACCCGCGCGTGCTCGTCCAGCAGCCACTGCTGATAGGCGGACTGGCGTTTCACCTCCTCGGTCTTCAGATAAAGGTCGACCAGCACCGCCACCTTGGACTTCAGGATGAAGGGGTCCACCGGCTTGAAGACCACGTCCACGGCCCCGGCCGAGTAGGCCTGGAAGACGTGCGCCTCGTCGCGGAAGATCGCCGTCAGGAAGACGATGGGGGTGCGGCTGGTGCGCTTGCGCGAGCGGACCAGCTGGGCGGTCTCGTAGCCGTCCATCCCCG
>JAQGIJ010000611.1 GCA_028291285.1 Phenylobacterium sp.
GCGCGAGTTTGCCGCGGTGCGCCAGGAAGCGCCCGGGATTGTCCGGATAGACGGTCACCTGCACCTCGCCCTGGGCGGCGCGCAGGCCCGCGGTCTCGACGGTCAGCTGGGCCGCGCCGGCGTTGGGCAGGCCCTGGCACTCGTCGTCGGCGAGGGTTGGGCCGGCGGCGGCGAGCGCCGCGGCGACGGCCAGAAGCAGGATGGGACTGGGTTTCATGGATCCGACTGGTTTCCCATTGTCACGCCCGAGGCGGATTCGTCCGTCGGAGGACCGCATGATTCCCACGGCTCGGAAGTGCGACCGTCCGCGCAGCCTTGTCGCCGAGACGGCGAGCTGGCTCATGCTCGTACGGCCAAGGCACGCCAGATCTTGGGTCTCCGGCGGCGCTGTTCAAGGCGCCGGCGCAAGCCTTCCCGGAGCTCAGGCGGCAGGCGTTCACGGACGTGGCGGCGGCGGTGCGCGGCATGGCGCGTGCGCTGGGCGCCGTGGTCGGCTATCAGCGGGCGCCGAGGGCCTGATCCGAACCGTGAATCAGGCTCTACACTTTGAGGTTAGAGCCCCTTGCGGCGGTCAGGCGACGCCGCCTGACCTAAAGGGTTCCAGGACGAAGCAGCTGCGCGCACAGTGAGACTGATCGACCGCTATATCCTGCAGCTGACGCTCTGGCCGCTGGCCGGCGCGCTGGGCGCAACCCTGGTGGCGCTGCTGCTGGAGCGGGTGCTGCGGCTGCTGCAGATCCTTTCGCAGAGCAGCCACCGCTTCGGGTTCGTGGCCGAGCTCGCGGCGAACCTGGTGCCGCACTACCTCGGCCTGACCCTGCCGGCCGCCTTCTTCATCGCCCTGTTCGTGGTGATCACGCGGCTGAACGAGGGCTCGGAGATCGACGCCCTGCTGGCCAGCGGCGTCTCGCTCACGCGCATCGTCGCGCCCTATCTGTGGCTGGCTGGCGTGCTGATGGTGCTGAGCCTGGCGCTGTTTGGCTTCCTGCAGCCGTACAGCCGCTACACCTATCGCGCCGTGTTTCACGCCGCGCAGACGGCGGGCTGGAGCGGGCTGGCCGAGCCGCAGACCTTCCTCTCGCCGGACCGGTCCCTGACCATGACCGCCGACACGGTCGACGACACTGGCCAGCAGCTCGGCCGGGTGTTCATCCGCAAGGTCCTGCCCGACGGCCGCGAGGAGGTGACGACCGCGGCCAGCGGACGTCTGGTGCGCAGCCCCAACGCAACGCAGGTGACGCTGGAGCTTCGCCACGGCCAGCAACTCTCGACCAGCACGAAGGGCGTCCCGCGGGTGCTGAGCTTCCAGAGCTTCAGCCTGGCCCTGCCGCTCTCCAGCACCGAGAAGCTGATGCGCAGCCGCGGCGTCGACGCGCGGGAGCTGACCCTGGGCGAGCTGGCCCGCGAGGCCGGCCAGCCGCGTGCGGCGATCCCGCGTCAGGCGCTGCTGGCGGAGCTCTACGCGCGGCTTGCGCGCTCGTTCGTGCTACCGCTGCTGCCGCTTCTGGCCATGCCGCTGGGGCTGGCGGCCAAGCGCGGCGGCCGCGCGCCCGGGATCATCGTGGCGGGCCTGCTGCTGATCGCCTTCCAGAACCTGCTGCAGCTCGGCCAGAGCCTGGCGGTGAGCGGCCGGGCGGACGCGGCCCCCGCGGTCGGCCTGCCGTTCGCCATCTTCGCCGCCATCTGCATCGCCACCTTCGTGAGCAGCCGCAAGCGTCCAGGCGAGACGCCGGTCAGCCTGATGTCGGAGCGGATCGCCGAGGCGCTGGCGAAGCTCACCCCCAAGCGGCGATCCTGGGGGGCGACGACGTGATCCTGCGCCGCCACATCGTGCGCCTGGTGGGGAGCCGCGTCCTCGCGGCGCTCCTGGTGCTGGTGGCGATCCTGCAGATTCTCGACCTGCTGGAGGTGACCACCGAAATCCTGCAACGCAGGCTGGGGGTGGCCGGCGTGCTCTACTACGCTGCGCTGCGCATGCCGACGCTGGTGCAGCAGGCGGCGCCGCTGGCGGTGCTGGCCGGATGCCTCTTCGCCTTCGTCCAGCTGGCGCGGGAGAACCTGGTGGTGGCGCTGCGCTCCACGGGCGTCTCGGCCTATCAACTGGTGACCATGATCGCCCCGGTGGCGCTCGCCGTGCTGCTGCTGGACCTGGCCTGCGCCCAGTGGCTTTCGCCGCATTCGGAGCAGGTGCTCGACGCCTGGTGGAGCGCAAGCGCGCCGCACGGCGAACCTGCCAAGCCGGAGGCGCGCAGCTTCCGCGTCGGATCCGACATCGTCGTGGCCACCGAGGGCGATCCCGCCGGCACGCGCCTCTCCGGCGTCAGCATCTACCGGCGCGACCCGGCCGGACGGCTGACCGAGCGCCTGCGCGCCGACACCGCGGTCTTCGCGAGCGACGGCTGGCGGCTGATCGCCCCAAGCTTCGAGGTTCTGGGCCCCACCCAGGTGCAGCGCGGGCGCGCGGCGGAGATCGCCTGGCGGCCGGGCCCGCAGCCGCAGGACGTGCGCGCCATCTTCGCCAGCGACGAGACGGTGGCGCCCGGTTCGGCGCAGCGGGCGCTCGCCGGCGGCGCGGCGGCGCGCCCGCCGGCCTTCTATCGCACGGCCCTGCAGCGGAGCTGGTCGGCGCCGTTCGCCGCCGTGGTCATGCTGCTGCTCGCCGGCCCCGTGCTGCTGATCAACTTCCGCAACGGCGGCGCCGGCGCCATCGTCGGCTGCCTGAGCGCGGGCCTCGTCTTCCTGGTGGTCGACGGCGTCTTCACGGCGCTGGGTCAGGGCGGCAATATCCCGGCGGTGCTCGGGGCCTGGGCTGCGCCGGCGATCTTCGCCGCGGCGGGCGCCAGCGCGCTTCTGTTCCTGGAGGGCTGATGCACGGCATTGCGCCGCAAGTGGTGAGCATCGTCGCTGTGCGATCGGCCGTCGAGCTCGACCGGTTCATCCGCGTGCCGATGCGGCTGATGGCCGGTGACCCGAACTACATCGCCCCGCTGATCAGCGAGCGGCGCGATGCGCTGACGCCGAAGACCAATCCCTTCTTCGCCCACGCCGAGGCGCAGTTCTTCCTGGCGGTGCGCGGCGGAAAGGACGTCGGCCGGATCAGCGCCCAGATCGACGCCCTGGCCCCCGCCGACGGCGGCGGGAAGGTCGGCCACTTCGGCCTGATCGCGGCGGAGGACGATCCGGCGGTGTTCGCCGCCCTATTCGCCGCCGCCGAGGACTGGCTGAAGGCCCGCGGCTGCGCCCGGGCGCAGGGGCCCCTCAACCTCTCGATCAACGAGGAGGTGGGCCTCCTGGTGGACGGCTTCGACACCCCGCCGATGGTGATGATGGGCCACGACCCGCCCTATGCGGGGCCGCAGGTCGAGGCCCAGGGCTACCGCAAGCTCAAGGACATCTACGCCTACCATATGACGGTGGCCGAAGACCTGCCGCCCACGGTGCTCAAGCTCGTGCGCCGCGGCGCGCCGCGGGGCGTGCGCCTGCGGATGCTCGACATGAAGCGCTACGACGAGGAGGTCGGCACGCTGACCGAGATCCTCAACGACGCCTGGTCCGGCAACTGGGGCTTCACGCCGACCACCGAGGCCGAGACTGCGCAACTGGCCAAGTCGCTGAAGATGGTGGTGGACCCCAGGCTCACCTGGTTCGCCGAGATCGACGGTGAGGCGGCCGGCTTCATCGTCTTCCTGCCCAACGTCAACGAGGCCATCGCCGACCTGAAGGGCAAGCTGCTGCCGTTCGGCTGGGCCAAGCTGCTCTGGCGGCTGAAGGTCAAGGGCGTGAAGAGCGCACGCATCCCGCTGATGGGCGTCCGGCGCAAGTTCGCCGCGGGCTTCCGCGGGCGGGTGCTGCCCTTCCTGCTGATCGATGCGGCGGAGACCCAGGCGCGGGCGCTGGGCTACCAGAGCGCCGAGGGATCGTGGATCCTGGAGGACAACCTGCCGATGCGCGGCATCCTGGAGGCGGCGGGGACGCGCATCTACAAGACCTACCGCCTCTACGAAAAGAGCCTGGCATGAAGCTCGAGCGTGCGCTGGTCCTGGCCGGCGCGCGACCGGGCGTGGACCCGCTGGCGGCCTACGCCGGCGTCGCGCAGAAGCCGCTGATCCCGATCGAGGGGGTCCCGATGCTGGTGCGGGTGGTGGACGCGCTGAGCGCTGCGGGCCTGTGGCGGATCGCGGTCTCCACGGCGGACGCGGCGGTGGCGGAGCTCGCGCGCGAGTTGGGCTGCGAGGTGCTGCCGGCGGAGGCGGGGCCCAGCCTCAGCACCCTGCGCGGCGTCGAGGCGCTGGGGACGCCGGTGCTGGTCACCACGGCGGACCATGCCCTGCTGCGGGCGGAGTGGGTGACCCGGTTCGTCGACGACGCGCCGGCCACGGCCGACATCAGCGTGCTGCTCGCCCGGCGCGAGGTGGTGGAGGCGGCGGCGCCGGGCGCCCAGCGGACCTACCTGAAGTTCGCCGACGGAGACTGGTCGGGCTGCAACCTCTTCTTCGCGCGCACGCCCCAGGCGCTGGCGGCGATCGAGCTCTGGCGCAGCCTGGAGGCGGACCGCAAGACGCCCTGGCGCATCGTGCGGCGGCTGGGGCCGCTGACGCTTGCGCGCTATCTCGCCGGGCGGCTGACGCTGGCCGAGGCGCTGGCGCGGCTGAGCCGGCTCTGCGGCGCGCAGGCCGCGGCGGTGGCGAGCCCCTTCGGCCTGGCGGCGGTGGACGTGGACAAGCCCGCCGACCTCGACCTGGTGCGCCGGCTGCTGGCTACTTCGGGGTGAGGCGGGCGTGGACGCCGCCCTTGTAGACCACCGACTTGCCGTTGTTGGTCACCGAGAAGGAGCGGGCCTGCATCTGGCCGATGTCGCCGGCGGCCTGCACGGCGCCGGGGCCCACGACCTTGCCGGTGCGGGTGTCGTAGGTGGTGGCCGGGGTCGAGAATTCGCCGCGCGCGCCGCTGACCTTCACCCCGCCCGACAGCTCCAGGCGCCCGGCGGCCTCGTCGTAGACCCCCTCGGCGGCCGTGACGCGCATGTTGTCGGCGCCGCCGGCGTCGCGGGTCAGGATCGGGCGGTGGAGACGGATGCGCTGGCTGGCGCCGGGTTCGCGCAGCGCCGTGTCGGCGGTGATCAGGAAGGGGCGCTGCTTGTCGTCCTCGCCGATGAGCCGGGGGCCGGTAAGCTCGATCGGCGGCGCGCCGGCCTCGCCCTGCGGGCTGCGCCAGGCGCCGACGACGGCCCAGCCGATCACGACAAGGGTCACGCTCAGGGCGAAGCCGGCCAGCAGGATCCGCAAGGCTACGATCAGCGGCGGGCGTGGATGGCGGCGCCTGCGGCGCGTGACAGAGGCGTCAGAGGCGGACATCGGCGGGGTGGTACTCCGGACCGGGGTCGCTGTCATCTCGCGGCCCTTGTGTCAGCGGATCACGTCGAGGCGGTCCGACAGGCGAAACCGGCGCCAGTCCTC
Source organism: Phenylobacterium sp. (assembly GCA_028291285.1). The sequence continues at coordinate 5,457 of JAQGIJ010000611.1, forward strand.
GCTTTGCCGCAGCCAGGCGGAGAGCCGCTGCTCGGCGAGCGCGCCATCGCCGGCCTCGATGGCGTCGAGCGTCTTGTC
>JAQGIJ010000309.1 GCA_028291285.1 Phenylobacterium sp.
CCGGCGGGCCGGCGGCGAGCGCGCGCCTCGCCCGCGCGCGCCACAGCGCCCAGGCGAGGAAGCCCAGCACCAGCACGTACATGATCCCGCAGACCACCAGCATGGTGCGCCAGACCAGGTCGATGTCGCGCGCCTGCTGCCCCGCCGGGTCGAGCATGGTCTGCACGCCCTTGCAGCCGCCGAGCGCGAGCGCGACGAGCGCCGGCGGGATCAGGCGCAAGGCGCGCCCAGGGCTCATCCGCCGCCCGCCTTGCTGGCGTCCGGATCGCCCTTCGGCGGCTGCCGGTCGATGTTGTTGATCGGCGGGATCGAGCGCATCTCGTCGCCGCGGCTCTGCACGGCCAGCTTGTCGGCGTTGCCGGAGAGGCTGCGGACATAGGCGGCGAGCTCCCAGATCTGCTGATCGGGGATCTTCGCGCGGAAGGAGGGCATGCCGTTCGGCCGGCCCTGCTCGATCGAGGCGTAGATCTGCTCGATGGAGCCGCCGTAGCGCCACTTCTCGTCCATCAGCGGCGGGCCGATGCCGCCGCCGCCGTTGAAGTGGCAACCGGCGCAGTTGAACCACTTGTAGTACCGCCCGCCGTTGGAGACGTGGGTGGCGTTGCCCTCGTACTCCAGCCCGCGCGGGTCGGTGGGCGTCGGCGAGGCGGTGGGGCCGGGGTAGAGCTCGGTGACCGTCACCTTGTGCGGTCCGCTCTCGGCGGCCGGCGCGTCCAGGTTGCGGTTCTCGCGGTTGCAGCCGGCGAGCGCCAGGGCCGTTGCGAGCGCGACCATGCCGGCGCCCAGACTCCTCCTCAGGCGAGCCTCACCCATCCCGCTTCCTCCGCAAGATCAGCAACTCGCAGAGCTCCGCCGTGTTCCTTTGTCCAGCAGGGCGCGCGCGGATGGATCGGGAGACGAGATGATGGCCGACGATTTCGACCTGGCGCGCTTCGTCGACGCCCAGGCGCGCAACTACGCCGACGCCCTCGCCGAGCTGAAGCGTGGCCGCAAGGCCAGCCACTGGATGTGGTACGTCTTCCCGCAGGCGGCGGGACTGGGCTCCAGCCCCATGGCCCAGACCTACGCGATCGGCTCCCTGGCCGAGGCCCGGGCCTATCTGGCGCACCCGGTGCTGGGACCCAGGCTGCGCGAGGGCGTCGACGCCGTGCTCGCCGTCGAAGGCCGCTCGGCGCACGCCATCTTCGGCAGCCCCGACGACCTGAAGCTCCGCTCCAGCCTCACCCTCTTCGCCGAGGCCGCGCCGGAGGAGCCGCGGTTCCGAGAGGCGCTCGCGAAGTACTTCGGCGGCGAGCCTGACCCGCGGACGCTGGAGCTCCTGCGCGGCGCCCCTTCCTAGTCCGCCGCGACCTTTTATCAGGGCCGATGAGTTGGTATATACATCCGGTATATCCCAGCGAGCCGCGCATGACCCGGACCAACCTCTTCCAGTCGAACCGCAGCCAGGCCGTCCGCCTGCCGAAGGACGTGGCCTTTCCGGAAGACGTACGCTCGGTGGTCGTGCTGCGTCAGGGCAGGACGCGCCTCATCGCGCCGGCCGACGCGGTCTGGGACGACTTCTTCGATGCGCCCGGGATCGAGCTTCCGGCGCGCGACCAGCCGCCGGCGCAGGCGCGCGAACCGCTCTGATGCTCCGCTACATGCTGGACACCAACCTGTGCGTCCGCGTGCTCAGGGATCGGCCGCAGGCCGCGCGGGTGCGCTTCAACCTGGAGGCGGAGAGCCTCTGCATCTCGACCATCGTGCTGACCGAGCTGCTGCACGGGGCGGCGAAGTCGGCCCGCCCGGAGCACAACCGCCAGGAGGTCGAGCGCTTCGCGGCCCGGCTGGAGGTGCTGCCGTTCGACGCCGCTGCGGCGGACCATGCGGCGGAGATCCGGGCTGCGCTGGAGCGGCGCGGGCAGGTCATCGGCGGCTACGACCTGCTGATCGCCGGCCACGCGCGAAGCCGCGGCCTGGTAGTCGTGACCGGAAACCTGGTGGAGTTCGGGCGCGTCGAGGGCCTGCGCTGCGAGGACTGGCTCGCTGCGCCGAGCTGAACCTCAGTGCTTGCCGAACACGTGCATCAGCCGCACGGCCGCGGGCAGCATCAGCGCGCCGAGCAGGCAGGGGAAGATGAAGAGGATCAGCGGCACGGTGAGCTTGGCCGAAAGCGCCAGGGCCTTCTCCTCGGCGCGCAGCATGCGCTTGGAGCGCATGTCCTGGGAGAAGACCGACAGGGTCTCGCCGAGGCTGGTGCCCATCTCCTCGGCCTGGCGCAGCATGGTGGCGAGCGCGCGCGCGTCGTCGATCCCCAGGCGGTCGGCGAAGGAGGTCCAGGCGTCCTTGCGGGGGCGCCCGGCGCGCAGCTCCAGCACCAGCATGCGCAGGTGGACGGTGAGGTTCGGGTAGCGCCGCTCGAGCTCCTCGGTCACCCGGCTGACGGCGGCGTCGAGGCTGAGGCCGGCCTCCACCGAGGCGACCAGCAGGTCGAGGAGGTCGGGGAAGCCGTCGGAGTACTCCCGCTCGCGCTTCTGCCGGCGGGATTTCAGCACCTGTTCCGGGCCCAGCATGGCGACGGCGGAGAGGCCGGCGGCGAGCAGGATGCCGCTCATGCCGGCCTTGCCCTTGGCCAGCATCGGCAGCATCAGCAGGACCCCCACCGTGGCCGCCGCCATCGCCGCGGCCTTGACGCCCAGATAGATCACCGGGGCCTCGCGGTTGAAGTAGCCGGCCTGCATCAGCCGGCTGCGCAGCACCGAGAGCTTGGCCGGATCGCGCACCGCGCTCTGCTGGCCCAGACGGCGGATGGTGGTCATCAGCTGCTCGCCGACGACGCCGCCCGTCGGGCGTTGCGGGGTGGCAGGCGCCGGCGCCCCGCCGGCGGCGGCGAAGCGCGTGCGCCGCAGCGAGCGCAGGCGCAGCTCCATCACCCCGAACCAGGCCCCGCCGCCGACGCCGGCCAGCACCAGGACCGCGCCCAGCAGGGTGACGAGGGACTGCAGCGAAAGCGCGCTCATCGGCTCAGATCCGCATGTCGATCATGCGGCGCATGACCAGGTTGCCCAGGAACAACCAGCCGCCGATCACCGCCAGCCCGATCTTGACGATCGGGTCGTCGATCACGTCGCCGTAGAAGTGCGGCGAGGTGGTCGAGACGAAGGCCATCATGACGATGGGCGCCGCCGTCAGGATCATCGCCGAAGCGCGGCCTTCCGCCGATGCGGCCTTGATCTTCAGGCGCATCTTGTGCCGCTCGCGCACGGTGCCGGCATTCAGTTTCAACAGGCCCGTGAGGTTGCCGCCGGCGCGCTCCTGCAGCCGCACCGTGGCGGCGAAGAGATCGATGTCGGAATGCTGGCAGCGCTCGGCCATGCGCTCGACGGCCTGCGCCAGGGTCGCGCCATAGGCGATCTCGTCGGCGGCCATGCCGAACTCCGTGCCCACCGGGTCGGCCATCTCGCGGCCGACGAGGGCCACGGCGGTCGGCACCGGGTGCCCGGCCTCGAGGCTGCGCACGATGATGTCGAGCGCCTGCGGCAGCTGGAAGCCGAGCGCCTTGGAGCGCGCGCCGGCCTTGAACTTCAGGACGAAGATCGGCCCCGCCAGGCCCACCACCAGGGCGGCGGGAAGCGCCAGCATCGGCTTCTTCAGCACCACGGCCACGCCCAGGGCGGCGGCCAGGGCCGCGCCGCCGGCCAACATGGCCCACTTCTTCGGGTCGTAGGTGAGGCCGGAGGCGACGATCATGTCGGAGAGCCAGCGCAGCCGCTCGCTCTTCTCGCCCGCGGCGTTGAGGCCACGCTGCTTGCGCAGCTCCATGACCAGGGCCGAGACGCCGTCCACCTTGTTGGCCACCTTCAGCCGCTTGTTCACCGTGCGCTTCTGCCGCGCCACCGTGAACAGGCCGAACAGCGCCTGGCCGGCGGTGAAGACCGCGGCGAAGACCAGGATCAGGAAAACGAAGTGGCCGTCCATGCTCAGCAGGTCCCGAGCACCTTGGAGGGGTCGAAGTTGGCCGTGTCGTAGGGGATGCCGCGCCGGATCATCTCGTCCAGGCAGCGGGGGCGAAGGCCGCTGGCGCGGAACTCGCCGTGCACGGAGCCGTCGGCGTCCGTGTGGGTGCGGTTGAAGGTGAAGATGTCCTGCATCTGTACGACATTGCTTTCCATGCCGACGATCTCGGTGACGTAGGTCAGCTTCCGCTTGCCGTCGGCCAGGCGCATGACCTGGACCACCAGGCCCACGGCCGAGGCGATCTGGGCCCGCACCGCGTCGGGCCCGATGTTCAGCCCGCCCATCGCCACCATCTGCTCCAGGCGGCTGACCGCCTCGCGCGGGTTGTTGGCGTGGATGGTGGCCATCGAGCCTTCGTGGCCGGTGTTCATGGCCTGCAGCATGTCGAAGGCCTCTTCCGAACGGACTTCCCCCAGGATCACCCGGTCGGGACGCATCCGCAGCGCGTTCTTCACCAGCTCCCGCTGGCGGATCTCGCCCTTGCCCTCGATGTTCGGCGGCCGCGTCTCCATGCGCACGACGTGCGGCTGTTGCAGCTGCAGCTCGGCGGCGTCCTCGATGGTGATCAGGCGCTCGCCTTCCGAGATGGCGGCCGAGAGCGCATTGAGCAGGGTGGTCTTGCCCGAGCCGGTGCCGCCGGAGATCACGGTCGAGACCCGGGCGCGCACGGCGCCGAAGAGGAAGTCGGTCACCGCCTGGGGCATGGCGCCCACTTCGACCAGGCGCTCCAGGGTCAGCGGTTTCTTGGAGAACTTCCGGATCGAGACCGCCGCGCCGTCGATGGCGATCGGCGCGATGGCGGCGTTCACCCGGCTGCCGTCGGCGAGGCGGGCGTCGACCATCGGCTGGCTCTCGTCGATCCGGCGGCCGACGCCGGCGACGATGCGGTTGACGATCCGCAGCAGGTGGTCGTTGTCGCGGAAGTGGATGGGGGTGAGCTCAAGCTCGCCGCGCCGCTCCACATAGACCTGATGCGGGCCGTTGATCAGGATGTCGCTGATCGTATCGTCCTTGAGCAGGGGCTCGATCGGCCCCAGCCCCACCATCTCGTCGTAGATCGAGGCGCCCAGCTCGTCCAGCTCGGCCGAGTTCAGGGCCATGCGCTCGGCGCGGGCGAAGTCGGCCACCAGGCGCTTCACCTCGCGGCGCAGCTCGCCTTCGCCGAGCTTGTCGAGCTTGGAGAGGTCGAGCTCCTCGATCAGCTGGGCGTGCAGCCGAAGCCGCATGTCCAGCTGCTTGTTGGATTTCGCGGCCGCCGCCCTGGGCTCAGCGCGCCTCGGCTCGGGCGCAGGCGCGGGCTCCGGGGGCGGCGAGGCCGCGGCGGCCG
>JAQGIJ010000310.1 GCA_028291285.1 Phenylobacterium sp.
TCCGGGCTCCAGGCATGCGCCTCGCCGCGCAGGCGCCAGGCGTACTGGCCGCCGACGTCGAGCATGGTCTTGTAGATCGGGTTGTCGCCATAGGCGTCGCGGTGGCGGCGCACGCTCTCCTCGGCGACCTCCGCCAGGCCCACGCCCTCGATGGTCGAGGCGGTGCCGGTGAAATACTTCTCGATCAGGACCGACGACAGGCCGACGGCATCGAAGATCTGGGCGCCGCAATAGGACTGGTAGGTGGAGATGCCCATCTTGGACATCACCTTCAGCACGCCCTTGCCGATCGCCTTGATGTAGTTCTTGCGCACCTCGTAGGCGCTCTGCGGCAGGCCGTTCTCGACCCGCAGCTGCTCAAGGGTCTGGAACGCCAGGTACGGGTTGACCGCCTCCGCCCCATAGCCGGCCAGCACGCAGAAGTGGTGCACCTCGCGCGCTTCGCCGGTCTCGATCACCAGGCCGGTCTGCATGCGCAGGCCCTGCCGGATGAGGTGATGGTGCACGGCCGCCGTGGCCAGCGCCGCCGGGATCGGGATCCGATCCGGCGAAACCGCCCGGTCGGAGAGGATCAGGATATTGGCGTCGGCCAGCACCTGCTCGGTGGCCTCGCGGCAGAGGCGGTCGAGCGCCGCCTCCAGGCCCTCCGCGCCGGCCTCGGCGAGCCAGGTGGCGTCCAGGGTGGCGGTGCGGAAGGCGCCGTCCAGCAGCTCGTGGATCGAGCGCATCTTCGCCAGGTCCTCGTCGGTGAGGATCGGCTGGCTGACCTCGAGCCGCTTGTGCGTGCCCGCCTGGCGGCCGAGCAGGTTCGGCCGGGGCCCGATCATCGACACCAGGCTCATGACCAGCTCCTCGCGGATCGGGTCGATCGGCGGGTTGGTCACCTGGGCGAAGTTCTGCTTGAAGTATTCGTAGAGCAGCTTGGGCCGCGCGGAGAGCACCGCGATCGGCGTGTCCGAGCCCATCGAGCCCACCGGATCGTCGCCGGCGCGGGCCATCGGCTCCAGGAAGAAGGCGAGGTCCTCCTGGGTGTAGCCGAACGCCTGCTGGCGATCGAGCAGGGTCTGCGGATCGTTGGGAAGCGGCGCCTCGCCGTTGTCCGGCAGGGCGAGGTCCTCGAGCTTGAACTGGGTCTCGCCCAGCCATTGCTCGTAGGGCGCGGCTTCGGCCAGCGTGCGCTTGATCTCCTCGTCCTCGATGATGCGGCCGGCCTCCATGTCGATCAGCAGCATCTTGCCGGGCTGGAGGCGCCACTTGCGGACGATCTTCTCCTCAGGCACGTCGAGCACGCCCACTTCCGAGGCCATGATCACATGGTCCTCGTCGGTGATGACGAAGCGCGCGGGACGCAGGCCGTTGCGGTCCAGCGTCGCGCCGATCTGCCGGCCGTCGGTGAAGGCCACGGCGGCCGGGCCGTCCCACGGCTCCATCAGCGCGGCGTGGTACTCGTAGAAGGCCTTGCGCTTGGGATCCATCAGCGGATTGCCGGCCCAGGCCTCGGGGATCAGCATCATCACCGCATGCGCCAGCGGATAGCCGCCCGCGACCAGCAGCTCGAGGGCGTTGTCCAGGCAGGCGGTGTCCGACTGGCCGTGCGGGATCAGCGGCCACATCTTGTGCAGGTCCGCGCCCAGCAGGTCGCTTTCCATCGAGCGGCGGCGCGCGTTCATCCAGTTGACGTTGCCGCGCACGGTGTTGATCTCGCCGTTGTGGGCGATGAACCGGTACGGGTGCGCCAACTTCCAGGACGGGAAGGTGTTGGTCGAGAACCGCTGGTGGACCAGCGCCAGCGCCGACTGGGCGGCAGGGTTGCGCAGGTCCTGGTAGAAGCTGCCCACCTGGTGGGCGAGCAACAGGCCCTTGTAGACCACCGTCCGCGTCGAGAGCGACGGGATGTAGAGCTGCGACAGGCCCGGCAGGTTGCGCTTGGCCGCCAGCTCCGCCAGCGGGTTCTGGATCTGCTTGCGGACCGCCAGCAGCTTGCGCTCGTGGGCGTCCTGGTCGCGGATGTTGGGGCCGCGGCCGATGAAAGCCTGGCGGACCACCGGCATCGAGGCCAGAACCGCCTCGCCGAGGCCCGTGGTGTCGACTGGCACGTCGCGCCAGCCGAGCAGCGGCTGCCGCTCGACGACGAGGAAGTGCTCGAACTGCTGGACGGCGGCGGTGCGCGCCGTCTCGTCCTGCGGCAGGAAGCACATGGCCACGGCGTACTCGCCGGCCGGCGGCAGGCTCACGCCGGCGCCCTCCGCCCACGAACGATAGAGCGCGTCCGGAATCTGAATCAGAATCCCGGCGCCGTCGCCCACGAGCGGATCGGCGCCCACCGCGCCGCGGTGGTCGAGGTTGACCAGGATTTTCAGGCCGGCCTCGATCACCTCCTGGGATTTGCGGCCCTTGATGTTGGCCACGAAGCCCACGCCGCACGAGTCATGCTCGTTCGCCGGATCGTACAGACCTTGCCGCGGGAACCCCATTCGCTCGTCCTCAACTCCCACTCGCGCACGCCAAGACACGGCCCGGTCCGGTGCTCGGACCGCTCCTGCGCAACCGCGCGGATTTACCCGCCAAATGGGGACGTGTCGATGGGACGGAAACGGAGCGGCGGGAAGATTCTTGCGGCCGATAGGCCCTCAGGACCGCTCGTGGGTGAAATTTGTCCACCCGCCGCGGCCGAGCGCCCGATCCGCTCGCAATCGCCGACGATGGGCGCGTCGGCGGACGCGCGCTCTTCAGGACCGGGGCGGCGGCTGCGACATGACATACACAGTCCGGCGAAGCGGGTCGTCAAGACGCCGCATGGCGCGGCGCCTCGATTGAGTTCATGGTTAATTGTTCCGTCTCGCCTGCTCGGAAATCAGCAGCAGACTGAAAGATGCTGTTAACCATTCGGCCGCGGCGTCGCCGGCAAGCTTCATGGAGAGGTCGCCGTCAATTCCGGCGCTTCTTAGCCTTGCATTCAAACCCGCGTTCGTTATTAGTTTAGTAACGATCTACTGGGTGTGAGAATGAAGACGGCGGCAGCCATACTTGTAGCGGCATGTTTGGCGGGGGCCGGGGGCGCGCTCGCCCAGGGGGCGCCCGCGGCGGACGCCACCGGCGCGAAGGCCGCGCCGACGCCCAGCACCAGCGACTATACCGACGCGCTGATGAACCTGGACTGTCCGACCTGCGAAGGCAAGGTGCAGAGCCTGCGCGGCTTCAGCCTCGCCACACCGGGCGCGGGAGCCAGCAGCGCGGCGCCTGCGGCTGCGGCCCGGAAGGCTCCGGCGCGAGCGGCGACGGCCCACGCGCCCGGCGTGCGGCTGGCCAACACCGGCCCGATGCCGGCGCGGGTCTCGGCGGGCGACCTTCGGCTCACCTTCCGCCTCGGCTCGGCCGAGCTGACCTCCGAGGGCGAGGTGAATGCGCGCAGTTTCGCTCAGGCCCTGAACGATCCGCGCCTCGCCGGCGCGAGCTTCCAGATCATCGGCCATACGGACGCGACCGGCTCGGCTGAGCGGAACCTGATCCTCTCGCGCCAGCGCGCCGAGGCGGTGAAGAGCTTCC
>JAQGIJ010000657.1 GCA_028291285.1 Phenylobacterium sp.
CGATCGAAGTTCGGCGACCATCGCGCTGGAGAGCTGCGCCCGAAGGCGCATTCCCAAGGCGCCGACAGGGGACCGCCTGATGCTGATCGTGGTGCTCGCAGTGAGTTTGGCGCTTCTTGCGCTTCTGATGATCGACGCCTTGAAGCAACGGCTCTGGACCCGGCGCAAGCGCCGCTGGCACGGCTATTACAAGAACTGACGATCCGGCTTCCGACCCGGCGAGATTATTCCATCCAGTGCCATGAGATCAGATTATGTATATGCCTACCAATGTCGTCCGACAGCCCCCTGCGCCAGATCAGAACATAGATATCGCGCGGATCTTTCGGATAGCCCGGCGACATTTCCGGCTTATGTCGGCTATTTTTCTGATCATTCTCGCGACCTCGGCCTTCTTCACGCTCACGATGCGGCCGGTCTACAGCGCCACTGTCAATCTGATGATCGACAAGCCTGGCGCGAAGCTGCTTTCGAAAGCCGACAGCGAGGCGGACAAGGCGGACAGGTACGAGGGTTCGCTGGATGCGAGCATCATCGAAACGGAGGTCGAGGTCCTGCGCTCCCTCGCCCTGGCGGAGGCCGTCGCGGGCGATCTCCAGCTCGCGCGCGACCCCGAGTTCAATCCCGCCCTCTCCCCGCCCAACTGGATCGCACGGTTGCGCGGCGCGGTGTCGGAGCGCCTGAAATGGGCGTCGGACGCGCCGAAGGGCAAGCCCCGCAATCCGGTCGCCGAGGCTCTCGAAAGCCACCTGAAGGTGAGCCGCGTCGGGACGAGCTACATCATCAGGCTGGAAATCACGAGCCATGATCCGGAGAAGGCGGCGCGCATCGCCAACGCCTTTGCAGGCAGCTATCTGCGCTCTCAGCTGGCCGTGAAGTTCGACACCTCGCGCCAAGCGAACTCATGGTTGTACAGCCGGATCGGCGAGATCAGGCAACGCGTGGTGGCCGCCGAGACGGCGCTTCAGAACTACAAGATCCAGAACAACCTGATGAGCGCCGCAGGGGCCACCTTGGCCGAGCAGGAGATTTCGGCGCTGGACCAGCAGGTCTCCCTGACGCGGGCCCAGGAGGCCGAAGCGCAAGCCCGCCTGTCCACCGCCCAGAGCCAGCTGGCCGCCGGCAGCGCCGGGGACGACGTCGGCGAAGCTTTGAACTCGCCCGTGATCCAGCAGCTTCGCAGCCAGCGCGCCGTCGTGAGCCAGCGGGTCGCCAACCTGCAGACCCGGTATGGCGACCGCCACCCCGAGCTGCTGAAGTCGCGCGGCGAGCTCGCCGACATCGATGCCCAGATCCACGGCGAGATCCAGCGCATCATGTCCAATCTGCAGGCCCAGCGGTCCGTGGCGCGGGAGCGCGGGGCCTCCATGGAGCAAAGCGCCGGCCGGTCCCGACAGGAGCTGGCGCAAAACAACCGCTCCATGGTCCACCTGAACGAGCTGCAGCGCAACGCCGACGCCGAACGCGCGCTATATGAGAGTTTCCTCAGCAAGTTCAAGGAATTGACCGCCGAGGCCGGGCTGGCGCAGAGCGACGCGCACATCGTCTCGCCGGCCCGCGCGCCCTCCGCCCCCAGCGCGCCGCGGAAGAGCTTGAACCTCGCCCTCGGGGCTTTTCTCGGCATGGCCGCCGCCATCACCACGGCGCTCGGAGTCGAGATGGTCGCGCGCGGGGTGGCGGACGCCGAGGTCGTGGAGAAGGAGCTGGGCGTAAGCTACCTCGGCTCGATCCCCAGCCTGGACTCGGTGGCGGCGGCGAACGATCCGCTGCGCAACAAGCCGGCCGACCATCTGCTGGCCAAGCCGATCTCCAGTTTCGCCGAGGCGTTCCGCAGCCTGAACGCCGCAATCGAGTTCTCGCGGCCCGAGGGCAATGTCAAGGTGCTCGCGGTCACCTCCTCTCTGCCCGGCGAGGGCAAGACGACCACGGCCGTCGGTCTTGCGCGCAGCGCCGCCATGTCCGGCTTGAGGACGGTGGTCGTCGATTGCGATCTGCGCCAGCGGGCCGTCGACAACGTCCTGAAGATCAGCCCGGCCATTGGATTGCTCGAAGTGCTGAACGGGACGGCGTCGCTGAACGAAGCGCTGCTGCTCGACGAAGCCAGCGGGGCGATGATCCTGCCCCTCGTGCGGTCGCACTTCACCGCGAAGGACACGTTCAGCTCGGTGGCCATGTCCCGCCTGATCACCGAGCTGCGGCGCGGCTTCGATCTGGTCGTGCTCGACACGCCGCCGGTGATCCTGGTGACCGACGCGCGCTCCATCGCGCGCCAGGCGGACCTCGTCCTGCTGCTCGTCCACTGGCGCAAGACGCCGCGGAGCCTGGTGCTCACGGCGCTGCGCATGCTGCACGCCTCCGGGGCCGCGATGGCCGGGATCGCCCTCACCCGGGTCGATGTGCGGCGGACCGCCAGCGTCGACCCCGACGACCCCGCCGCCTTCTATCTGACGCACAAGAAGTACTACCAGAGATGATGGACGCGCGAGGGGCCGGCCGTCCAGCGCGGCCGCCCGTCGCCACCGCGGGAAATACCGGCAAGCCGGCCCAGGTCTCCGGGCTGGAGCCGCGTTGCCACACGCAGATTGCGACATGCCTTGTTGCTTGAGCTCGGCAATTTCATAGCTGACGACAACGACATTTCGTCCGATTTTCAAATGCGCGGACCCATGCCTTTGATCTCTATCATTGTCGAGATAGGTGCATGCAGCGGACAGTAGCCGGACTTGCCAGGGACCGGCTTGCCACAATGTTTTCTAGGACCGACCAATAGCGAACAAATACCGGACGTTGTCCGACCCGCTATTGAAATGGTGATGCAGATGGACGGACCGGATACCCGAATATCGCCTGCGGCACAGCTTGCGTTCGA
>JAQGIJ010000658.1 GCA_028291285.1 Phenylobacterium sp.
CTGTGGCGGATGCCGCTGCCGGAGCAGTACAACAAGCAGATCGACTCGATGATCGCCGACGTGAAGAACACCGGCGGCCGGGCGGGCGGCTCGATCACCGCGGCCCTGTTCATCCAGAAGTTCGTCAACAACGTCCCCTGGGCGCACCTCGACATCGCCTCGACGGCCTGGAAGAAGCCGTCCAGCACGCCGACCGTCCCGGAGGGCGCCACCGGCTACGGCGTGCGCCTGCTGAACCGGATGGTGCAGGAGAAGTACGAGGGCTGATGCGGTGACGACCGCTCCGCGCCTGGTGCTGCTGCACAGCCCGCTGCTCGGCCCCTTCAGCTGGCGGGCGGCTGCCGGCGAGCTGGCCGCGCAGGGGCTCGCCGTCGAGACGCCGGCCTGGCCGAAGCTCTCCACCATCGCCCACGCCTTCTACCCCACCCTGGCGGCGTCGCTCGCCGCCTCCATCGACGGGGCGGGGTCGGCGCCGGTGGTGCTGGCGGCACACAGCGGGGCGGGGCCGCTGGTCCCGCCGCTGACCCAGGCGCTGAGCGCGCCGGTGGCGGGGGTGGTGTTCGTCGACGCCCTGCTGCCGCACCCGGGCCGCAGCTGGTTTGACACCGCGCCGGCGCAGATGCGCGACCAGCTGCGCGCCGGCGCCCAGATGGGCCAGCTGCCGCCGTGGGACGACTGGTGGCCGCCGGGCGCGCTGGCGCGGCTGGTGCCCGACGAGGCCGCCCGCGCGGCGCTTGTCGGCGAACTCGAGCCGCTGCCACTGGCCTATTTCGAGGAACGCGCGCCGGCCGCAGCGCTGGAGGCGCCCTGCGCCTACCTGCAGCTCAGCGCCAGCTACGAGGAGGAGGCGAGGCTCGCGGGGCGGCAGGGCTGGCCGGTGGTGCGCCTGCCGCTGAACCACCTGGCGGCGGTGAGCCAGCCGCGCGCCGTCGCCGGCGCTCTGGGCTCGCTCATGGCGCGCCTGGCGGAGACCGCGCATGGCTGAAGCCTGCGAGGTCTGGTTCTACCACCTGGAACGGACGGGGCTGGACCAGGCGCTGCCGGAGCTCCTGGAGAAGACGCTCGCGCGCGGCTGGAAGGCGATCGTCCGGACCCGCGAGCCGCAGCGGGTCGAGCATCTGGACGGCTGGCTCTGGAGCTATCGCGACGAAAGCTTCCTGCCGCATGCCCCGGTGGGCGAGCCCGGCGCGCAACGCCAGCCGATCCTTATCACCACCGGCTTCGACAATCCGAACGCGGCCGACGCGCTGTTCCTGATCGACGGGGCCGAGCCCGGCGAGCTCGGCGGCTATTCCCGCTGCGTGGTGCTGTTCGACGGCGCCGATCCCGCCCAGCTCGCCAACGCCCGCGCCCAGTGGACCGCGGTCAAGGCCAAGGGCTTCGGAGCCTCCTACTGGAAGCAGCAGGCCAGGGGCTGGGAAAAGCAGGCTTAGGCGGCCGGCGGCGGGATCTCCAGCCCGAGCTCCCGCAGCACCGCCAGCCAGCCTTCGCGGCCCTTGGCCCGGCTGAACTTCGCCACCGCCGTCTCCCGCGCCTTCAGCCGCAGGGGCGCGGAGGCCTGGGGTTCCGGCAGGCGGCGATCAGCGCCTCGGCCAGCGCGTCCACGTCGAAGAAGGGCAGCAGCCGGCCGTTGACGCCGTCCTCGATGGCGTCGCGCACCGGCGGCGTGTCGGAGCCGATCACGTAGCAGCCGCTGGCCATGGCCTCGACCACCGACCAGGAGAGCACGAAGGGATAGCTGTAGTAGACGTGCGCCGTGGAGAGCCTGAGCGCCGCCAGCATGCGCGCGTGGTCCACCCGGCCCAGGAAATGGATGCGGCCGGCGTCCAGCCGGTCCGCGAGCGGGCCGGCGTCCAGCCGGTCCGCGAGCGGCTCGAAGATCGCCTGCTTCCAGGTCCGCCCGTCCGGCGCGGTGAGCCCGTAGCCGCGGGGCTTCGCCGTGCCGATGATCAGCACCTGGGCGTCGGGGACGGCGTCGAGCAGGCGGGGCAGGGCGCGGGCGAAGATGTGCAGGCCGCGCAGCGGCTCCATCTGGTTGTTGATGTGGGTGATCACCGGCGCGCCGGCCGCCAGCACGCGGCCGTCTTCGAGCGGGAAGGGCGCGGCGGGGCCGGGGGTGATCGCGTCAGTGTCGACGCCCTCGTGGATCACCCGCGTGCGGGCGCGGAACGCCGGCGGCAGGCGCGAGGCCTGGAATTCGGTGGGCGCCACGATGGCGTCGGCCTCGGCCAGCGACATGGCCATGACCGCGTTCTTCGCCTTGCCGCGGATCAGGCTCTCCTCGTCGCCGTTCCAGAACTCCGGGTCGAAGTCGATGTCCGAGTTGCGGCTGTGGTAGTAGAACTCCGAGAAGAGCGCCTGTTTCGCCTCGGGAAAGATGTGCGACAGCAGCGCCGTCTCGCCCCAGCCGGGATGGCCCACGATCAGCTGCGGCGTGCGGCCCTGCTCCTTCAGCCAGCGGGCGGCGTTGAGCGCCGCGCGGGCGCGCAGGAGGTCGGCTTCGGCGCGGATCGCCAGGTTGAAGACGTCCTGGCCGCTGCCGCGCGCCAGCCGGTAGCGCACCAGCTCCACCCCGGGCCAGCCGGCCGCGGTCTCGCCGCCGATCGCCGTGCAGGGCACGCCGCGGGCGACCAGGGTGGTGGCGAGGTCGCGGAACTGGGCCGGGAAGTTGTTGTGGACGAAGAGGACGCCGCCGGACATGGCGCTCTTCTGCCCGCAAGGCGGCGCGCGTGTCACCTCTCTTGCGTCTGCTCCAGGGCCAGGATGACCTGGTGGTTGCGCAGCGCGAGCAGCAGGATCTGCTCGCGCACGCCGGTCAGCATCCGCGAGGCGTGCGGGGCCAGCGACAGGCTGTTGGCGTCGCGACGGATCCAGCCATCCGCCACCAGCGCAGCCACCTTGCGACGCACGCTCTCCTTGGGGATGCCCGTCGAGTCGGCGATCGAGCGGACATTGGTCGAGAGGCTGGGCATGGTCTCCACCGCCCCGCTCAGCACGTCCTCTAGGTCCATCGTCTCGACGTCCTTGTGCTCGACGGTGCGCATGGCGACCACCAGCACGATCAGCA
>JAQGIJ010000013.1 GCA_028291285.1 Phenylobacterium sp.
CTGATCGCCGAGCACGTGCCGCACGCCAGGCTGGGCGCCGCCAACGGGCTGATGTCCCAGGGGCTGTCGCTCGGCCCCGCGTTCGGCGTGCTGGTGGGCGGCCTGCTGATGGCCGACCTGGGCTGGCGCCGCGTGTTCCTGGTGTTCGGCGCCCTGTCGCTGACCTGGCTGATCCCATGGCTCGCCGCGGCGCGAACGGCGCGGCGGGCCGGGCCTGCCGAGCCCGCGGCCGAGTCGCCGCCCGCCTTCCTGGAGATCCTGAAGCGGCGCGAGCTCTGGGGCCTCTCGCTCGGCCACGTGACCGGCAATTACGGCTTCTACTTCGTGGTCTCCTGGCTGCCGCTCTACCTGGTGAAGGCGCGCGGCTTCAGCGTGGCGCAGATGGCGACCGTCGGCGGGACGGTCTACCTGGTCTACGCCGCCGCGGCCTTCGCCGGCGGCTGGCTCACCGACCGCTGGATCGCCGCCGGCGCGACGCAAGGCCGCGCCCGCAAGACCGCCGCGGTGGTGGCGCATCTCCTCGGCGCGACCGGCCTGATTGTCACCGCCTGGGGCGGCCCCGTGCTCTCGCTGTTCGGCCTGGTCCTGACGGCGACGGGCTTCGGCATCGTCAATCCGCACACCTTCGCCACCGCCCAGGTGCTGGCCGGCCCGCGCGCGGCGGGCAAGTGGATGGGCGTGCAGAACTGCCTGGGCAACCTCTCGGGCATCATCGGCCCCCTGGTCACCGGAGCGATCATCGACCGCACCGGCGGCTTCAAGGGCGCCTTCGCCGTGACCGCGGCGGTGGTGATCGTCGGCCTGATCGGCTGGGTCGGTCTGATCCCGCGCGTCGAGCCGCTGGCCTGGCGGAGCGCCCCGCGCGCCTAGGCCGGTCGCCGCGCGCGCATGGCCTGGGCGATGGTGCCGTCGTCGAGCCAATCGAGCTCGCCGCCGACGGGCACGCCCCGGGCCAGCATGGTGACCGAGACGCCCGTCCCGGCCAGGCGGTCGGCGAGGTAGTGGGCGGTGGTCTGGCCGTCGACGGTGGCGGGAAGGGCGAGGACCACCTCGCGCACCACGCCGTCGCCCGCGCGGCTCACCAGCGGGCCGACGCGCAGGGCCTCCGGCCCGACGCCGTCCAGCGCCGAGAGCAAGCCGCCCAGCACGTGGTAGCGGCCGCGGAAGGCGCTGGCGCGCTCCATCGCCCAGAGCGCCCCCACCTCCTCGACGACGCAGATCAGCGCGGCGTCGCGCTGCGCGTCGGCGCAGATGGCGCAGGGGTCCTGGGTGTCCAGCGAGCCGCAGGCGGAGCAGGTCTTCACCCGCCGGGCGGCTTCGGCGAGCGCGTCGGCCAGCGGGCTGAGCAGCTGCTCGCGCCGCTTCAGCAGCGCCAGCGCCGCGCGCCGGGCCGAGCGCGGGCCCAGCCCGGGCAGCTTGGCCAGCAGCCCGATCAGGCGTTCGATTTCAGGTCCGGCGGAGCTGGCCAAGGATCATCCGTGTCGTTGCGGCGGCGGCCCAGCTGCGCGCCGTTCAGAACTTCGGCATGCCGGGGAAGCCCATGCCGGCGAGCGGGCCGGCGGCCTCGCGCATCATCTCGGCCTGCTGGGCGTCGAGCTTGCGCTTGGCGTCGGCGTGGGCGGCGACCACCAGGTCGGCCACCACCTCGCCCTCGCCGGGCTGCATCAGGCTCTCGTCGATGTCCACCCGGGCGAGCTCGCCTGAGCCCTTCATGGTCACCTTGACCATACCCCCGCCGGAGGCGCCCTCCACCAACAGCTCGGCGAGCTTCGCCTGGGCGTCGGCCAGCTTCTGCTGCATCGCCTGCGCCTGCTTCATCAGGGCGCCTAGGTCCTTCATGGCTCAGTTCCCATCCTGTTCGACGTCGTCGCTGTCGGCCTCGTCTTCGGCGGGCGCGGCCGCCAGGTCCGGCTGAGGCAGGTTTCGCACGCCCACGATCTCCGCGCCCGGGAAGGCTTGCATCACGGCCACGACGAAGGGGTCCTGCTCGATGCTGGCGCGCACCTCGCGCTCCTCGCGCTTCTGCTTTTCCCAGAGGCTCTCGGCCCCACCGCCGCCCTGGGCGGCGATCAGCCAGCGCTCGCCGGTCCATTCCTTCAGCCGCGCGACCAGGCGCTGGGCGAGGTTGTTGGGCGCGCCGGGCGCCGGCTCGTACTCGATGGCGCCGGGACGGAAGCTGATCGGCCGGACATAGCGCTCCACGTCCAGCTTCAGGGCGATGTCGCGCCGCTTGTCGATCAGCGCCAGCACGTCCTCGAAGCTCTTCAGCTGGGCGGCCGCCACCGGCTCGCTGGAGGCCTGCGGCTGGGGCTGGGCGAAGCGGCGCGCCACGGCCGCGGAGCCGCCGCCGGCCGAGGCCGCGTGCGATCCGCCGCCACCCCCGCCTCCGCCGCCGGAGGAGGGCCCGCCGCCCAGCAGCTCGCCGCTCTGCAGCCGCTTCAGCGCCTCCTCAGGGCCCGGCAGGTCGGCGGCGTAGGCCAAGCGCACCAGCGCCATCTCCGTCGCGGCCGCCGCGTCGGGGGCGCGGCGCACCTCCTCATAGGCCTTCAGCGTCAGCTGCCAGATGCGCGACAGCGTGCCGGCCGAGACCGCGGCGCCGATCTGCGCCAGCCGTGCGGCCTGCTCCTTCGGCATCACCAGGGCCTGCGGTCCGATGGTCTTGGCCACCGTCGCCCCATGGCAGTGGTCCAGCAGGTCCATGACCACCTGGTCGGGGTTGGCGCCGAAGCCGTAGAGGGTGCGGAAGGTCTCGATCGCCGCGCCGGCCTCGCCGCGCATCAGCTGCTCGAAGAGGGCGATGGTCTGGGCCCGGTCCGCCAGGCCCAGCATGTCGCGGATGGTGGCGGCGCTCACCGTCTGGCCGGCCTCGGCCTGGACGATGGCCTGGTCGAGCATCGACTGGGCGTCGCGCACCGAGCCCTCGGCGGCGCGGGCGATCAGCGTCAGCCCTTCGGCCTCGACGCGTGCGCCCTCGGCCTCGCAGATCATCTCCAGGTTCTTGACCAGCACCTCGGGCTCCACCCGGCGCAGGTCGAAGCGCTGGGTGCGCGAGAGGATGGTCACCGGCACCTTGCGGATCTCGGTGGTGGCGAAGATGAACTTGGCGTGCGGCGGCGGCTCTTCCAGCGTCTTCAGGAGCGCGTTGAACGCCCCCGTCGAGAGCATGTGCACTTCGTCGATGATGTAGACCTTGTAGCGGGCCTCCACCGGCGCATAGCGCACGCCTTCGAGCAGCTCGCGCATGTCGGCCACGCCCGTGCGGCTGGCGGCGTCGAGCTCGAGCACGTCCATGTGCCGCCCCTCGATGATCGAGCGGCAGTGCCGGCCCTCCTCCTTGAGGTCCAGCGTCGGGGCGTCGACCGTCTCGGTCAGGTAGTTCAGCGCCCGCGCCAGCAGCCGCGCCGTGGTGGTCTTGCCGACCCCGCGCACGCCGGTGAGCATGAAGGCATGGGCGATGCGGCCGGTGGCGAAGGCGTTGCGCAGGGTGCGCACCATCGCCTCCTGGCCGTAGAGGTCGTCGAAGGTGCGCGGCCGGTACTTGCGCGCCAGGACCGTGTAGGCGGCGGATGAGGCGGCGGGCGGCGGCGCGGCGTCGCCGAACATGTCGCCCGTGTTGGGATCACGCTCGGGCGGGGAATCTTCGAGCGTGAAGTCTTCGTCGGCCATGAAGCCCTGATGGCATGAGGTGGAGACCGGACAACGACCCGGAGCGTAACTCGTTACGGCTGCTTCCTTCCGGACCTGACCGGATTGGCGAGGCGTCCGCCCGCAGCCGATCTCCGCCCCCTATATCGCCGCTGAGGCAGGCTCGCGCAAGTTGCCCCTCCGTCGTCGCGCGCACATGACGCGTCGGCTGCGGCGCCTTAAGTAGCTTGCCCATGGCGCTTGATCTCTTTCTGAACACCTTCGCCGGCAATCCGCTCGACCGGGCGAGCGACCGCAGGGTCGACGCCGACTGGCTGAAGCGGCAGCTCGCCTCCGACCAGGCGCTGGGCGTGGCGCTGTGGAACGGCAAGACCTTCGTCGAGACCGGCCAGGACGGCGCGGTGCAGATCAGCTACCTGCCCGGCAAGCTGGTCAGCGAGCTGGCCGGCGGCGCCGAGCGGCTGCTGTTCCTGGGCCTCTGGAAGGAGACGGCGATCTTCGCCGTCGACCTGGAAGGGCGCGCCGATCCGGCCGATTCCACCCTGCAGGGCATGGGACGGTTCGAGGAGCTGCGGCAGATCTCGCTGAAGCTGCCCGCGACCGACGCCTCGATCCTGGCGACCGCCAAGGCGATGTTCGAATGGCGCCGGCGCCACAGGCACTGTGCGGTCTGCGGCCAGCCCAGCCACCCCACGGACGGCGGCTGGAAGCGCAAGTGCGAGTCCTGCGAGGCCGAGCACTTCCCGCGCACCGACCCGGTGGTGATCATGCTGCCCTACCACGGCGACCGCTGCATGCTGGGCCGCCAGGAGATCTGGCCCAAGGGCATGTTCTCGGCGCTGGCGGGCTTCCTGGAGCCCGGCGAGGCGATCGAGGAGGCCTGCGCCCGCGAGCTCAACGAGGAGGCGGGCCTGCGGGCGGTGAAGGTCCGCTACCACTCCAGCCAGCCCTGGCCGTACCCGTCCTCGCTGATGATCGGCCTGCTCGCCGAGGTGCAGGACGACGAGGGCGCCCCCGACCAGACCGAGCTCTCCGAGGTCCGCTGGTTCACCAGAGCCGAAGCCCGCGACCTCCTCGCCGGCAAGCTCGACGCCACCTTCGCCCCGCCCCCATCCGCCATCGCCCACCAGCTGATCAAGGCCTGGTCGGAGGAGGGGTAGCCCCCTCCCCGATAGGGATCATCCCGCGAGCGAGCGGAACGGGTCCGCCGGATAGACCCCCAGGATCTCGAACCGCTCGGAGAAGAAGTGCAGCTCCTCGAAGGCGCGGGCCACGCCGCGGTCCTCGGGGCGGCCTTCGACCTCGACGTAGAAGAAGGTGGCGGTGAAGCTGGCGTTCTCCATGTAGCTCTCGAGCTTGATCATGTTGACGCCGTTGGTGGCGAAGCCGCCGAGCGCCTTGTAGAGCGCCGCCGGCAGGTTCTTCACCCGGAACACGAAGCTGGTGATGCAGGGCGCGGTGAAGGGCGGCGGCGGCGGATTGGGGTCCGCCGTCATCACCAGGAATCGGGTGGTGTTGTTGTGCTCGTCCTCGACGTCGCGCTGGACGATCTCCAGGCCGTAGATCTCGGCCGACAGCGCCGGCGAGACCGCCGCGCGGGTGGAGTCGGGATGCTCGGCCAGCATCTTGGCCGCCAGGGCGGTGTCGCCCACCGGCTCGGTCTTCAGGCCCAGCCGGCGCAGCGTCTGGCGGCACTGGCCGAGCGCGATCGGCATGGAGCAGGCGATCTTCACCTGGCTCAGCGCCACGCCCGGATTGACCAGCAGATGGAAGTGGATCGGCTTGAAGCGCTCGCCGATGATCTTCAGGCCGGAGTTGGGCAGCAGATGGTGCACGTCCGCCACCCGGCCGGCGATGGAGTTCTCCACCGGGATCAGAGCCAGCTGGCAATCGCCCCGGCGCACGGCGTCGAAAGCATCCTCGAAGGCGGCGTGAGGGGCCGGCTCATGATCCGGGAAAGAGGCGCGGCAGGCCTCGTCGCTGTTGGCGCCAGGCTCCCCCTGGAAGGCGATGCGGGGACGGTCGGTCATGGGTGAGAGCTCTCCCGGGCGATGGCGCGCGCGGCTTCGAGATCGGCGGCGGTGTCCACCGAAATCGGCGCGGCCGGGACGATCGCCGCCTGGATGGCGAGGCCGATCTCCAGGGCGCGCAGCTGCTCCAATCCCTCGCGACGCTCGAGCGGGGATGGCGGGGCGGCGCGGAAGCGCTGGAGCGCGGCGCGGCGATAGGCGTAGAGGCCCACGTGCCGCCAGATCGGACCTTCGCCGTAAGGGACGGCGCGGGTGAAATAGAGCGCGCGGCCGCGGGTCGCGTCCGCGTTCAGGGCCAGGATCGCCTTGACCACATCGGGGTTATCGCGGTCGTCGGGGGACGTCTCGGGCGCGACCAGGGTTGCGATGTCGCAGCCGGCCTCCCGCGCCAGCAGGTTGACCGCCGCTCTGGGCGCGGAAGCCTCGATGAACGGCATGTCGCCTTGCAGATTGATCACCACGTCATGGCGCCCGGCCGGATCCAGGCGCTCGAGCGCGGCCAGGATGCGGTCGGAGCCGGACGGCAGAGTCGGATCTGTCAGAACCGCCCGCCCGCCCGCATGGCTCACCGCCAGGACGATCTCCTCGTCCGCGGCCGCCACCGCCACCGGTCCGACATCGGCTTCCAGGGCCTGACGCAGAACCCGCACGATCATCGCCTGGCCGCCGATATCGGCCAGCGGCTTGCCGGGCAGGCGGCTGGCGGCCATGCGGGCCGGTATGAGGATGATCGGGTTCATGAATTTGTCGGGGCGGAGGCCCGTTTTCATCCGGGACGGAGGGTCTGAAAGCGGTCGGCAAAGGGCGTTTGCGCTCGCGGCGGTAGCGTGTAAGAGACGCCAACGCAACATCAAGCGGGGGTGCCTCTCCGCCGCGGCGCGTCTGTATCAACCAGCCAAGGCGAGACATGACCGGCCTCCAGCGGAACATGATCCTAGGGGCCGTCCTCACGACCGCCTTCACCCTGGCGGTTCTGGGCGTGGTCACCCCGATGCTGTTCGAGCAGGCCCCTCCCGCCAAGCCCGGCTACGCCATCGCCGTTTCGGCGGCCGCTGGCGGAGAAGAGGCGCCGGCGCCGCCGCCAGATTGGGGCACGGTGCTCAAGACCGCCGACGTTTCGGCCGGCGAGGCCAAGACCGCGGTGTGCAAGTCCTGCCACCTCTTCGATCCCGCCGGGACCAACAACATCGGCCCTGGCCTTTACGGTGTCGTGGGCCGCAAGCCGGGCACCCATCCCGGTTTCGCCTATTCGCCGGCCATGGTGGCGTTCGGCAATAAGATCGGCGTGTGGGACTATCAGCACATCTACGATTTCATCGCCGGGCCGCAGAAAGACGTCGACGGCACCAAGATGACCTTCATCGGCATGAAGAACGCTCAGGACCGCATCAACGTCATCGCCTATCTGCATACCCTGGGCTCGAGCCTGCCGATTCCGCCGCCCAATCCCAAGGCCGCGGCTCCGGCGGCGAAAGCCGGCCCGTCCGCCGCCGGCGCAGCCAACGCCGCCGCTCCGACGAACTCAGCCGCGCCAACCAACGCCGCGGCGCCGGCCAAGGGATGACGCCAGCGATGCGTGCGCTCGCCCTCGCCGCCGCTCTCAGCCTCGTCGCGACCGCGGGCCTCGCCGCGCCGGCGCCCAAGGTATCGATCGCCACCCTGGCGCAGCTGTCGACGCCGCTCCCCAGCCCATACGATCCGGCGGCCGACGCCAAGGCCGACGTGGCCGCCGCCCGGGCCAGGGCGCGAGCCGCGCACAAGCTCCTGCTCATCGATCTGGGCGGCGCCTGGTGCGGCGACTGCCGGGTGCTGGCCGGGATTATGCGCCTGCCCGAGGTCGCCGCCTTCGTGGACGCCCACTACGTCGTGGTGGCGGTGGACGTCGGCCGCATGAACCGCAACCTCGACATCCCGGCCCGCTACGGCGCCAGGCGCCTGGACGGCGTGCCCAGCCTGCTGGTGGTGGACGCCCATGACCACCTGCTGGACGCAGGGCACATCGCCGCCCTGGCCGACGCCCGGCATATGACTCCGCAGGGCCTGGCCGACTGGCTGGCCCGCTGGACCGACTGAGCGTCGCGAACCGCTATCCGGTCCTACAGTCCGTTGAGACTAGCACCGTCATGGCCGCTTGGCCCCCTCCCGGCTTCGCCGGCCCTCCCCCCAATGGGGGAGAGAGGGCTTGCGCTAACGCTCTCCTCCCGATGGCTGGGGGAGGGGGACCCCGGAGAGGTGGAGGGGGCAAGGGCCGTGCACCGTCTCTCGCCCCCCTCCCCGGCTTCGCCGGTACTCCCCCCGCTCCGCAGGGGGAGATCGGACCTACAGCTGGGCCAGCATATATTCCGCGGATGAGACCTTGAACTCGCCGCCTTGCTCGACGTTGAGCTCCGTCACCACGCCGTCATCGACGATCATCGAATAGCGCTGCGAGCGGTGGCCCATGCCGAAGCGGCCGGCGTCGAGTTCCAGGCCCACGGCCTTGGTGAAGTCGCCATTGCCGTCGGCCAGCATC
>JAQGIJ010000028.1 GCA_028291285.1 Phenylobacterium sp.
GTCGGCGGCGGGGAAGGCCTTCGAGCAGACCGACCAGGCGCCATGGTCGAAGCCCCAATCGTGGTCGAGCGTTGCGGGAACCGGCGCCAGCAATCGACGGATGCGGGCGGCCAGGCCGGGATCGCCCGGCGCCGGATAGCGGATGTCGAACAGGGCCTGGGGGAAGGCGCCGAAGTCGTGGATCGTCGGCGGCCGGACCTGGCCGGTGACGCACACGCCGGTCGTACACCAGTGGCCGGAGATGACGACGATCGCCTTTGGGCGCGGCGCCTGGGCCCCGAGCCTCTGCCAGGTCCGGGTCCAGTCGTTGTCACGCAGGGCGTTGAGCGGGGTGCCGTGGCCAAGGAACAGCACCGGCATCCGGGTGACAGGCTTCATGGAACGCCGCCTGCTGGCTTCCTCACGCGACCATCACGATCGAGCCGCTGGTCCTGCGCGCCTCGAAATCGGTGTGGGCGCGAACCGCCTCGGCCAGTGGATAGATGGCATGGGTCAGGCCCGACAGGACGCCCTGGCCGATGGCCGCCAGCACCTCCTCGATCCTTTGCGCGTATTCGGCGGGGTCGGCGTTGTAGGTCGAGCCGCTGAACTTGGTCAGGTAGTGGCCGTTGTGCTGCAGCATCACCGGATCGATCAGCGGCATGGCTCCCGCCGACTGGCCGAACGACACCATCGTCCCGTAGCGGCGCAGACAGTCGAAGGACCGTGTGAACACATCGGCCCCGATGCTGTCGTAGACGACGTCGACGCCTCGGCCGCCGGTGATCTCCAGCGTGCGCGCGACGAAGTCCTGCTGGCCGGTGACGATGACGTGGTCGCAGCCCTGGTCGCGCGCGCGCTCGGCCTTGGCCTCGGTGCTGACGGCGCCGATGACCACGGCGCCCAGGTGCTTGGCCCAGCGGCTGAAGACCGATCCGACGCCGCCGGCCGCCGCGTGCAGCAGCACGATCTCGCCGGCCCTGATCCGGTGACAGCTTCGGATCAGGCCCTGGACGGTGACGCCCTTGTAGAGCAGGCCCGCGGCGTCGATGTCGGAGACCCCGTCCGGCAGACGGCAGGCCTTGTCGGCGTCGAACAGCCGTACCTCGGCATAGCCGCCGAGCATCGAGGCGACGGCGTAACAGACCCGGTCGCCGGGCGAGAACCGCGTCACCCCGGGGCCGACGGCCTCGACCACGCCGGCGGCTTCCAGTCCGGGCGTGAAGGGGAAGGTAATGGCCGCCATGGCGTGTGGCGGGGCGGCGCCGCGACGCTTTTGCACGTCGCCGAAATTGACCCCGATGGCCGTCTGGCGGATGCGGATCTGGCGAGGACCGGGGGCGCCCGGGTCGAGGTCCACCAGCTGCATCACCTCCGGACCGCCGACTTGCGACACGAGGACGGTCATGGCCATCGGGAGGTATCCCAGGGTTCCGTGACAGGCAGGATTGCGCGACCGCGAACCTAGGCAGATGCCGCGCACCGGTCTTGTGTGCTGAAGCCCGTTCTCTTGGCCGGAGTCCGCTAGAGGTCGAGCACCAGGCGATCCGACAGCGAGCCGGAGCAGCAGATCATCATCGTCTGGTTGGAACCGCGCTCTGCGTCGCTCAACACCGCGTCCCGATGGTCCGGGACGCCCGAGACCACGGTCGTCTCGCAGGAGCCGCAGACGCCCTCGCGGCAGGAATAGGCGGCGTTCAGGCCGGCGCTCTTCAGGGCCTCGAGGATCGTCTCGCCCGGTTGCACCTCGATCTCGCGCTTGCTCCTGGCGAGGACCACGGTGAAGCCGCCGTCGGCGGCCGCCGGGGCGGCGGCGGTGAAGCGCTCGAAATGGACGAACTGCGCCGCCAGGCCCGCGCAGGCCTGCCGGAAGGACTCGATCATGCCGCTCGGGCCGCAGCAGTAGAAGTGCGAGCCTGGTGGCGCGTCCCAGACGAGGTCGCCGACGTCGAGCCGCCGGCCGCCGTCGGCGCAGCTGAAATAGGTGTGGGCGCGGTCGCCCGCGAGCGCCTCGATATCCTCGATCAGGGCCGCGGCGCGACGCTCGCGGGCGCCGTAATGCAGCACCCAGGACCGGCCCAGGGCCGACAATTGCTGGGCCATGCTCCACAGGGGGGTGATGCCGATCCCCCCGGCGATCAGCACCGAGTGTCTCGCCGTCTCGTCGAGACCGAAATGGCTGCGCGGCGCGCTGACCGGCAGGAGGTCGCCTTCCTTGACGTTCTCGTGCAGCCAGGCCGAGCCGCCGCGGCTGGCGGGCGCGCGGGCGACGGCGATGACGTAGCGATGGCGGTCCTGCTGGCCGTTGATCAGGGAATATTGCCGGATCAACCCGCCGCCGAGCGCCAGGTCGATATGGGCTCCGGCGCGGAACGGCGGCAGCTCGCCGCCGTCCGGCGCCGCCAGCTCGAGCACACGGATCTCCTCGCCGTCTTCCCGGATGCGGTCCACGCGCAGGGATCGGGGCCCGCCGTCCATCAACGCCATCCCGGGCACGCCGGGAGGCGGGCGCCGGTCCAGTCAGGGCGGAGCATCACAGGGTCCCGTGGCAGGTCAAGTTTGCGGCCGCGCGGATCAGGGGATCAGGACGAGGGAGCCGACCGTACGCCGGTTCTCCAGGTCGTCGTGCGCCCTGGCGACGTCGGCCAGCGCGTATTCGCTGTGGTTGTCCAGGTCGAAGACGCCGTCCAGCATGGCCGCCAGCACCTCGCGCGCCCGAGCCTGGTATTCGCCGGCGTCCTCGTTGTAGGTCCCGCCCGAGAACTTGGTCAGGTAGTGCCCGCGGTGCTGCAGCTCGACCGGATCGAAGGGCGGCGGCAGGCCCGCAGCCTGGCCGAAGGAGACCAGCATCCCGTACTTCTTCAGCGCGCCGAGCGAGCGCAGGAAGAAGTCGGCGCCGACGCCATCGAAGACCACGTCCACGCCGCGGTTGTTGGTGATGTCCTGCGTGCGGGCGACGAAGTCCTCCTGCGCGTGGACGATGACGTGGGCGCAGCCGTTGCTCCTGGCCTTGTCGACTTTGCTCTCGGCGCTCACCGTGCCGATCACCGTGGCGCCGACGTGGCTCGCCCAGCGCGACAGGATGGAGCCGATGCCGCCGGCGGCCGCGTGCAGCAGGATTACGTCGCCAGCCTTCACCGGATAGCACTGCCGCAGCATCCCCTGGACGGTGATGGCCTGATAGAGCAGGGCGGCGGATTGCACGTCGGTGACGCCCGAAGGCAGCTTGAAGACGCGGTCGGCCGGGAAAAGCCGCGCCTCCGCATAGGCGCCGACCGTGAAGGAGGCCGAGGCGTAGCCCACCCGGTCGCCCGGCTTGAACTGCTGCACGCCCAGCCCCGTCTCCTCGATGACGCCGACGCCCTCCAGCCCGGGGGTGAATGGATGCGGCAGCTTGGCCATGGAGTGGGGCGGCGCGGTGCCGCGGCGATAGTGGATGTCGCCGAAGTTCACGCCGATGGCGGTGTGGCGGATGCGGACTTCGCCGGGCCCGGGCTTGCCCAGGTCCACGTCGACCAGCTTCATGACCTCGGGCGGGCCATATTCTGTCACCAGGACGGTCTTGGTCACGCGTCGTCTCCTTTGTCGGCTCGAATGGCTTGCGGAATGGGCGGCCCGCCCGGCAGGACGGCCGCGAAATGGATCCGGACCCGGTCGCCGGGCCGGGGCGCGTCGTCCGCCTCGGGCGCAGCCACGTGCGCCATGAGGCGCGGCCCGCCGGAGAGCTCGACCAGCGCGATCCCGTAGGGCATCAGCGGCCCGAACGCCTTCAGGAACGGCCGGCGGTAGACGACCATGCTCAGCGCCTCGCCCGCGGCATCGGCGCCACGCCACGCCACGGCCCCACCGGTCACGAACGGGCTGATCGGGCTCGGCGGCCAGAAGGCGCGGCCGGTCGCCACGCAGTGCGGCAGCACGAGCTCGTCCCGAGCCGCGGCCTCCCAGAAGGGCGCGTTCAATCTGTTGACGATGGGCTCCAGGGTCTCGCCCATCTCAGCCCCGCTCGAAGGCTAGGGCGTCGCCGCCGATCGTCGCCCAAAGCGCGCGGCGGGCGCCCGGCACCTGGCGCGGCCCGGCCTCGCCGCGAAGCTGGACGATCAGCTCGCGCACCTGGCCCCAGCCGTTGACCTGCGCCTGCGAAAGCTGGCCCCCCGCCGTGTTCGTCGGGGTCTCCCCGCGAAGGCCGATCCGCCCGCCCTGGATCCAGTCGAGGCCTTCGCCGGGCGGGGCGAAGCCGAAGTCCTCCAGGGTGTAGAGGGCCAGCGGGGAGAAGGAGTCGTAGACGCCCAGCACATCCACCGTCTCGGGCGTGAGGCCAGCCTGCGCGTAGGCCGGCTGGCCCCTGGCCTGCGCCTGGGTCAGGCGCACGCGGCTCTGCTGCGACATGCCAAGGCCATGCGGGGCGAAGATGAAGCTGTCGCGGCTGGCCTGCAGGCCCTGCGCGCCGGTGATCCAGACGGGCCGCTGGGGGGCTGCGGCCAGGGGCTTGGCCGCGATGATCACGCACACGGCGCCGTCGCCGACCAGCGAGCAGTCGAACAGGCGCAGCGGCTCGACGATCGGCCGGGCGCGCAGATAGTCCGCGGCGGTCATCGGCGTATCGCGCATGACCGCGTCTTCGGTGAGGTGGGCGTGCTGGCGGAAGGCGAGGGGGATGGCGGCCAGCTTCTCCCGGTCCTGGCCGTAGCGGCGGCAGTAGAGGTCGAAGGCCATGGCGGCGCCGGCCACCGGCGAGGCCATGCCCAGATGGCCTTCTTCGCCGTGCGGGCCGCCGTTCTCCCGGAACTGCTCGAAGAAGAAGGGATTGTCGGCCTCGCCGATGCGGCCGAGGTCGGAATTCTTCATCGCCAGCAGACAGGCCACGCGGGTGGCGAGGCCCGAGGCGACGGCCATGACCGCGTGGGTCAGCACCGTCGCGGTGAAGCGGCCGTGGGCCCAGGTCTGGCTGCAGTAGCTCAGGTTCAGGCCGAAGGTCTGGGCGACCACGTCGTAATCCGCGCCGCGCGGCGAGCCGATCTGCACCGCCAAGCCGTCGAGGGCCTCCTTCTCCAGGCCCGCATCCCCGAGGGCGGCGGTCAGCGCCTGGCCGGCGAGCTGAAGGACCGAGGCGTCCGGGTCGCGGACGAAGGTGCTGGCGCCCACGCCCACGACCGCCGCCTTGCCGGAGAGGCTCACAGCCCGAGCTCCCGGCGCGCCTCGGCGGCGAGCGTGTGCTTGGCCACCTTGCCGCTGGCCAGTCTCGGCAGCTGGTCTTCGCTACGGAAGAAGATGTGGTGCGGCGTCTTGAACGAGGCGGCGGTCTCGCGCACGTAGCTCTTGAGCGAGGCCTCCGAGACCGGATGGGCCGCATCGACGAAGGCCACGATCCGCTCGCCCAGCACCGGATCCGCCACACCCACGACGAAGGCGTCGCGAACGTCCGGATGGGCGGCGATGAGCTGCTCCACCTCCATCGGCGAGATGTTGATCCCGCCGCTCTTGATCACTTCCTTCAGGCGGGCGTGGAAGATGAACCGGCCGTCACCGTCGAACGAGCCCAGATCGCCGGTGTCGAAGAAGCCGTCGGGGCGGAGCACCTTCTGCGTCTCGACCGGATTGTTGAGGTAGCCGGGCGTGGTGTGGCCGCGCACGAGGACCAGGCCGATCGCGCCCTGCGGCAGGCGCGCGCCGGTGTCCGGATCGACGACGACCATCTCCATCCCCGGCACCGGCAGCCCATCGGTGGCGAGCTTCACCTCCACGGGGTCGTCGGCCAGGCCCACCGTGGCGTTGCCGTAGGTCTCGGTCAGGCCGTAGGCCGGCACGGCCCGACGGATGCCGAGCTCCAGCAGGGTCATCCGCTTGTACTCGGTCATGGTGCCGGCGTTGCCCTTGACGAGGGAGCCGATCTTCCGCTGGGCGTAGTCCGGATGGTCGAGGATCGCCCGGGTCATGTTGCCGGTGCCGTAGTAGACCGTCGCCTCCGTACGGCGGACCGTCTCGATCGCGCGCCCGGCCTCGAAGGCGCCCTGCAGGACGATGCTGGCGCCGGCGGTGAGCGCGGCGGGCAGGGCGTTGGTCGCGCCCAGGGCGTAGAACAGCGGCGAGGCGATCCACACCCGGTCCTCGGGACCGATCTCCCGCCGCTGGCCGAGCTCGAAGCCGTTCTCCACCACGCCGCGGTGCGCCAGCCTGACGCCCTTGGGCTCGGCGGTGCTGCCGGAGGTGTAGAGGACGAGCGCGGTGGCTTCGGGGTCGGCGTGGGCGGCCGCAAGGGTCTCGGCGCCGACGCCCTCGCCCGCGGCGATGAAGTCGGACCAGGAGAGCGCGCCGGCGATCGGATCCGAGGTGAAGACGAGATGGCGCAGCTCCGGAAGCTCCGGGCGCAGCGCCTCCAGCACCTCGCCGTAGTCGGTCTTCAGGAAGCGGCGGGCGGCGACGATCACCGAGAGGCCGCAGTGCGCGGCCGTCCACTTGAGCTCGCCGGCCTTGTACCAGGTGTTGAGCGGCACGAAGCCGGCGCCGGCCAGGCCGGCGGCCAGGTCCATGACCACGAAATCCGGCTCGTTGCCGAGGACCACGCCGATCCGGTCGCCGCGCTTCACCCCCAGCCCGAGGAGGCCCTTCGCCGCGGCGACGGCGCGCGCGTAGAGCTCGCCGTAGGAGACGCAGCGGTCCTCGTAGAAGATGGCCGGGGCCGCCGGGCGCGCGTGCGCCGTCTCGGCGACGACCGCGGCCAGGGTCTTGCCCGCCGGGCGGATCGCCTGGGTCATGGCTCGGAGCTTCCCGAGGACAGCGCGTCCTCGATGGCCCAGTAGGCGGGCATGCCGGCGATCTCGGAGAGCTCCGCGCGCCAGCGCTGCAGGAAGGCGGCGTCCTGCGCCGGCGCGCCGGTCTCCGCAGCCCCGCGCCAGAGGTCGGAGACCGCCTGGGCGATCGCCGCCATGGTGTTGAACGGATAGAGGCCGAGGCAGAAGCCGGCCGCCGCCAGCGCACGGACGTCCGGCGCCGGGTCGGGCACGCCGCCCAGCCAGATGAGCGGGGTCTGCGGCAGGGCCGCGCGCACCGCCCGGGCCTGCGCCAGATCGAGGTCGAGCACGATCAGGGCGTCGGCGCCGGCCGCCGCATAGGCCCGGCCGCGCGCGATCGCCTCGTCGAGCTCGCCGGTCACCCGCAACGCATCGGTGCGCGCGAACACGAGGAACTCGCGATCCCGTCGCGCGGCGCAGGCCACCGTCAGCTTGGCGCAGGTCTCCTCGACCGGGGCCAGCCCGCCGGCGCCGCGGTGGTAGCTCGGGCTCTTCGGAAAGGGCTGGTCGTCGATGTGCAGGGCCGCCGCGCCGGTGAACTCGATCTCGCGGACGCTGCGGCGGACGTGCGCCGGCGCGCCGAACCCGGAGCCGGCGTCGACGATCAGCGGCAGGTCGATCACGCCGCAGATCCGCGCCGCGCAATCGGCCGTCTCGGTCAGGGTGACCAGCGGCTGGCCGGCGCCCAGGCTGAGGCCCAGCGCGTTCCCGCCCAGATAGAGCGCCGGGAAGCCCGCGCGCTCGATCAGCCGGGCGGTGAACGGGTCGCACGCGCCGGGCGCAGGGGTGAACCCGCCCGCCGCCATCAAGGGCCTGAGCCGGGACGCCGGCGTCACGCGGGCGCGCCCTGCGGCGTCAGCAGCGCGAAGTCGAAGCGCGCTGTGAAGGCCTCGCCGTGCGGTTCGAGCGTCAGCACCAGGTCCGGGCTGACCGAGCCTTCCACGTAATCGCGATCGAGGAACTTCGAAGTCGGCATGAAGAGCTGGGTGGTGAGCACCACCGTTCCGCCGACCTCGGCTTTCACGTGGATATGGGCGGCGCGGGTGTTCGGCTTGCCCATGGCGCGGAACAGCTCGCCGATGGGGTCGCCGTCGTGCTCGGCGTAGTCGTCGGGCACGACCGTGCGGATGCGGTAGCGGCCCTCGGCGTCCGCCGCGACCTTGCCGCGCAGGTGGTCGCCCTTGCGGTCGTAGATCCCCTCGGCGTCGGCCTGCCAGAAGTCCAGGATCGCGCCGGGCAGGGGCTTGCCGGTCCTGGCGTCGGTCACCAGGCCGCTGAGCGTCAGGCGCGGAGCGCCGTCGCCCGGCGGCCGCGTCAGCAGCACGCCGTCCGGCCGCAACGGGTGCG
This sequence comes from Phenylobacterium sp., assembly GCA_028291285.1. Next base: position 8,115 of record JAQGIJ010000028.1, read on the forward strand.
CCGCATGGTAGGGGCCCTCCAGGTTCTGGCGCGTGCCGCCCAGGCCCGGGCTGTTGGCCGCCACCGCCGCCAGCGCGAGGTTCACGTCCAGCAGGCTTAGGAACATTCCAGACACGCCCAGGCGATTGAAGTAGCGCCCCGCCGCGTGCAGCTCGTCCTCGGTGATGCTGAACTCGCGCACGAGCTCCTTGGCCATGCCGACCGCGCGCAGGTAGATCGCCGCCAATCGTTGGTCGTCGCTCATGGTGTTCCTCCTCGCCGTCTTCAGGGCGTCACGACGACCCGGCCCTGGACCTCGGCGGCCTCCACCAGGCGGTGGGCCTCGGCCAGTTCGGTGAGGGGCAGGATCTTGCCGATGCGGGGCTTCAGCTGGCCGCGCGCGGTCAGGGCGATGACGTCGTCGAGCTGCGCGCGGCTGACGCTGCCCACCCCGAGGATCTGCGCGCGCTTGAAGAAGATGCGTGCGGGGTTGATCGCGATCTCTTCGCGGAACAGCTGGCCGACCATGGCGTAGCGGCCGTGCGGCGCGAGCGCCTTGAAGGCGGCTTCGAACACCCGGTTGCCGACGGTGTCGATGACCACATCGGCGCCCTCGCCCTCGGTGAGCGCCAGCACCGCCGCGGAGAAATCCACGCCCTCGGGCGCGACCAGCACCTCATGGGCGCCCGCCTCGATCAGCAGGCCGCGCTTGGCCTCGCTGCGGGTCATGCAGATCACCCGCGCCCCTGCCAGCCGGCTCAGCGAGACGGCCGGAAGCCCGACCCCGCCGGTGGCCCCGGTGACCAGCACGGTCTCGCCCAGCGCCACGCGGGCGGTGTCGCGCACCGCGTTCAGCGCCACGCCCGCGCCCGGCCCCAGCACGCAGCTGATCTCGAAGGCCATGTCCGGAGGCGTGCGGACCACGGCGTCCTGCGGGATCGCCGCGTACTGGCTGTAGCCGCCGCGCACCGGCCGCCGGCGCCGGCAGGTGGTCTCCCGGCCGGTGCGGCAGTAGCGGCAGTCGCCGCAACTGGCGAAGGCCTTGGTGCAGACCCGGTCGCCGGCGGCGAGGTCGCGGACCGCCGCGCCCACCGCCTCCACTTCGCCGCTGATCTCCAGGCCCGGAATCAAGGGGAAGACCACGTCGCGCTTGTAGGTGCCGTTGCGCTCGAGGACGTCGCGGTAGGAGACGCCGCAGGCCCGCACGCGCACCAGCACCTCATCCTCGGTGATCGCCGGCGTCGGCGCCTCCTCGAAGCTGAAGACGGACGGCGGTCCAGGCGCTCTCAGCACGGCGGCGAGCAAGTCTGTCTCCTTCGGGGCTTGGCGGATCAGGACCGCGGCTTGCGGGCGGCCCATTCGGCCCGGTAGCGCGGCACCAGCCAGGCGTTGAATTCGCGCTGCGCCTGCTCCTGCCAGGAGTAGCGGCCGCGCACGGCGTAGCGGGAGCGGATGCCGACCTGGATCAGGGTGTCGACGTGGATGTCCTGGGCGGCGATCTCGGCGGAGGTGGCGAGGTTCATGTCCAGCCGCTCCTTGAAGAGCGGCTCCTGGGTCGCGCCCGGCGCGGCCAGCCAGCCGCGGCGCGCGGTGATCGTGTCGTGGGTGTTGGCGTGCAGGATGATGAAGGCCACGAGGTCGCTGCGGATGATCAGCGAGAGGCTCGGCGGCACGTTGGCGAACAGCAGCCGGCTGCGGTCCTCGTCCTTCAGCTTGGGGAAGACCGGCAGCAGCGCCTTCAGCGTCGGATTGAAGCTGGCGTCGGGGTGGGTGGTGCCGTTGTAGCGATAATAGCCCGCGGTCTCCTCCGGCAGGTCCTGGGGGAAGACGCAGAGGGAGCTTGGGGCGATGTCGTGCACCGGGCCGGCGTGCAGCCGGTTGGCGTGATATCCGTCGTTGTTGTTCTCGAACATCACCTTCCAGTTCCAGGGGAAGGTGCTCTCCTCGAAGGTCGGCGAGGCGTCGACGTTCTCCAGATCGAAGGGCTCCAGCACTTCGGTGACCCGGCTGAGCCGGGGCGCGAGCGGCTGCGCCTCAGGATCGAAGTTGATGAAGATGAAGCCCAGCCAGATCTCGACCTTGAAGTTCGGCAGCTTCCACTGGCTCTTGTCGAAGTCGCAGGCCCGCTCCATGGCCGGCGCGGCGATCAGCTGGCCGTCGAGGCCATAGGCCCAATGGTGGTAGGGGCAGACAAAGCTGCGCGTATTTCCAGCCCCCTCGGCCACCAGCATAGCCCGGTGCTGACAGACGGTCGACATGGCCCGGATCACGCCGTCGCGGCCGCGGACGACGACCACCGGCTCGCCCATGTGCGTCGCCGTGAAGAAGTCCCCGCGCTGCTTCAGCCACTCCACGCGGCCCACGCACAGCCATTCCTTGGCGAAGATGGCGTTCTTCTCGAACTCGAAGAAGGCCGGGTCGGCATAGCACTGGGGCGGCAGCGTCTCCGCCTCGTCGACGGTCAGCACCGAGCTCGACAGGCTGTCGAAGAAGGTGTCGGAGAAGACTTGGGTCATGATCGCCTTGAGCGCCGGCTGGCCAATTAGACCGAATTTATATCCACCGACGACATAGGTGTATAGCCGCGAGGCGGTCTAAGTCTGGACTGGGCGCGCACGATTTCCGGACTCCGCCGCCAGCGCCCGGGCGGCTATAGTCGATGCGGGGCTTCGGAGGGGCGAACTCATGAGTGGGCTGGAGGCGCTGGGGACGGGCGAGCTTGGGCCCCTGGTCGTGCAGCTGACGGTGCATGACGCTGTCGCCGCCATCGACTTTTATCGACGGGTGTTCGGCGCCGACGAGCTTTATCGGAATGCCGAAGCGGACGGCGCGCGGATCGTGCACTGCGAACTCCTGCTGTGCGGCGCGCGAATCGTCGTGCAGGACGAGTTTCCGGAGTACGGCCTGGTGGGGCCGCGCGCGGCGGGCGGCGCGTCCGTCAGCCTCAATCTCTATGTGGAGGACGCCGAGAGCATGCACCGACGGGCGTTGGACGCGGGGGCGACGCTGGTCTCTCCCCCGACGATGCACTTCTGGGGCGCGGTGTCGGGCGCCTTCCTGGATCCGTTCGGGCATCGCTGGATCGTCTCCACGCAGGTGGAGGACCTCTCCCCGGAGGAGATCATCCGGCGCTCGCGCGCGGCGCCGCCGCACGGCCGCCTGAGCGCCGCCACGGGACCGGCCGAGTAGTCGGGCAGGCGGGATGAGTCAGACAGACGCGCCGAGGACCGGCCACACGCTCACGCCGGCGGAGTTCCTCATCATGCTCTCGCTCACCAGCGAGCCGGCGCACGGCTATCGGATCATGCAGGTGGTCAACGACGTGTTCCGGACCGATACGAGGCTGGGTCCGGGCACGCTCTACCGTGCGCTGCAGCGGCTGGCTGCGAACGCCCTGATCCAGGAGGCGGGGGACGCGCTGGGCGCTGACGAGGACGAGCGCCGCAAGCTCTACCGGCTGACGCCCGCCGGACACGCGGTCGCGCGGCTGGAGCTGCAGCGGCTGGAGACGCTCACGCGGCTGGCCCGCGCCCAGCTCGCTGAGAAGAAAAAGAGACGCTAAGGGCCGTTTGTCCGGCTTATACCCACTCGCGATATACCGCCGCGGGCGGGCTAGCTGCCCCAGTCCATCCGCGGCGCCGCGGCCTCGGTGATGCGGAACTTGGCGATCGCCTCCGGGACCTCGGCCCCGCGTGTCTCGTCGCGACCCTTGACCACGTAGCGACCGAACCTCGGCGTCATCGGCCGTTCGGCGGCGCCCTTCACCCAGAGGCGCAGCAGGTGGCGCTTGCGGCCAGGCTCGGGATGATCCTGAAACGCTGTTCGCGAGTGCAGCGCCACATAGTTGAGCACCCACTGCATGTCGCCAGGGCGGAAGTCCATGTAGAGCGGAATGTCCGGGTCGGCGCAGATCTCGTCGATGAGGTCGAGCAGCTGGAGCTGCTGAGCGGTGAGACGCGGCGTCTCCGGATAGTTCTGCGCGGTGCGGATCAGACGGGTGCCGATGTAGGCGCTGAAAACGCCGTCCACGATGCTGATCATCGGCGACTCGTAGGTCGGCTTCGGGGCGTCGCCATCCTGCGCGCGCCAGTCGGTGTGCCAGGGCTGGAAGAGGAGGCCGGCGAGATCCGGTCGTCGGGCGAGGATCTCGTTGTAGAGGTTCGTGCTGCTGATCAGGCTCGAGGCCCCGCCTTCCTTGGCGCTCCGCAGGCACATGAGGGCGACCACGTCGGAGCTGTCGGAGTGGTAGTTCAGGCGGTCGCGCACGCGCACGCTGCGGGCGCCCGGGTCGGCCATCGTCTTCTCGGAGGTGGCGAGCACGTGCTGGATCATGTCGCCCAGCTCGGTCTGCCGCATCGGCTGGCCCAGGTGCAACCCAATGACGAAGAAGATCGAGGCGCTCAGGGCGTCCGAGTAGTGCGGCGTGCGCAGGCCTCGCACCAGGACGAAGCCCCGGCCGCGCTCCATGGCGTCCGCCCAGAGGCGGATCGACGGCGCGCAGACGGGCAGGGGGTAGTCCGCGGGGACCACGCGGCGCAGGTCCGGGTCGTCGTCGAGAAATCTGTGGCCAACAGCCTCGAGCTCCGCGAGCTCGGCCTCGGTCAGGAGATGGATCCAGTCCCCCTCGTGGGCGATGTCGCGACCGCGCCAGGCTGACAGGCCCTGGACGGGCTCGAGGACGGGACATTGCAGCACGGGTCACCTCCTGTCCCCGGCACGATGGGCGTTGGCCGCTGATCGATCCAACGCAAAGTTGCGCGCGCGCGGCTGAGGTCAATTTTCCGGGTGGTGGCGTGCAATCCCTCGGTCTTCAGGCGCCGCAGCCCGCGACGTATGGTCGGGTCGATCCGGGAGCTGGACGCATGATCGACATCGCCACGGCGCTCGAGCCGATCGAACACCCCTGCGCCTGGCGCGGCGATGACCTCGCCCAGCGCACGGACTGGCTCTGCCAGCTCTCGGAGCCCCAGATCCTGGAGCTGGAGCGCGTGGGCGCCC
>JAQGIJ010000037.1 GCA_028291285.1 Phenylobacterium sp.
GATATCCCGCCTCACGGGCCTTCTCGTGCCACTGTTTAGCGGCCTCGAGGAAATGAGCGCGCGTGACGCCGAGCGACTTCTCGGCGTGCGCTTCGGCGGCCTGGGCGCGCTTCTGGTACTCTTCACCTTTGGTCATGGTCGAGAGCGGTATCCCTCGGCCGAGGGAAGTTCAATCCCCGTGCCAGCCCGATGTCTTCTTGTGGCGCTCAGGCGAAGGCTTCTCGGCCTACGCAACCCGGTGATTAGTTGGTCGCTGGACGGCGACCGAAGAGGCTGAGTCGACCGAGGATCCTCACCCTGGGCTCGGGCGCCGGCGCCTGTTCCGGCACCTGACCCGGTTCCTCATTCTCCCGGGCCTGCAAGGCCACGGGCGCTGGCTGTTCGGGTTCCTGGTCTGGCTCGATGGCGCGCCCCCCCGGGGTGGCCCCTGACGCTCGCGCGGTGGCGCCCGCTGTCGGAGCCTTCTTGCCAAATCCGGAGCCGATCGCGACGGCGGAGCGCGCCGCCGAAAGGTTGGCCGACACCATCGGATAATCCGCGGGCAGTCCCCACTTCGCCCGATAGTCGTGGGGCGTCATGCCTCGCGCGGCGAGATGCCGCGTCAGCTGCTTGTAGGGCTTGCCATCCTCGAAGCTGATGAGGCTATCCGGCGTGATCGACCGTCGGATCTGAGCGCGCGTCAACGTCTCGACCGACGCCGCCGGCGCTGCGGGCGGCCGTCCGACGGCCTCCAAGCTGGAGCGGACGATCTTGATGAGCGCGTCGAGCTCCGTCGGCTGGATGTGATTGTAGGATCCATAGGCGGCGACCACTTGCATGGTCAGCGTGGTGAGGCTCGTTTCGTCGCTCAATTGGGGTCTCCGCCAGCGTAAGGGGTGCGCATAAAGCGGCGATCCGATCCACGCCAGACGATTCGGAGAAGGAGCCCTGCGGCGGCGGCGCGGGCCAGCGGCGCCTATCCGCTCAGGCGACCACCAAACGTCCGGCGCCTTCCGGGGCTGTACGTGCAGTTCATCCCACACAGGCGCGTTCTCCTTAGCGGCTTTCCCAATCGCTTTCTCAATCGCCACTGACAAAAGGTATGGGCAGTCCCACCGCGCGGCATGCGGATGAGAACATCTTGCGAACAGAGAACAAAGGGCGTACGAATGAGTCCTGGCCGCGACACTTAGGGCGGACCGGCGGAATCGCGGGTATAGAGGGGCTCGGAAATGACTCAGTCAGCGTTGAGGCTCGTGGCGAAAGCAGACGGAGACAAGCAGCGGGCCCTCGAGGCGGCGCTGGCGCAGATCGACCGGGCCTTCGGCAAGGGCTCGGTGATGAAGCTGGGCGACAAGGGCAGGATCGTCGAGATCGAGTCGGTCTCCACGGGCTCGCTCGGCCTCGACCTGGCGCTGGGCATCGGCGGCCTGCCCAAAGGCCGCGTCGTCGAGATCTACGGCCCGGAATCCTCGGGCAAGACGACGCTCGCCCTGCACGTCGTGGCGGAAGTCCAGAAGAGCGGCGGCACGGCCGCCTTCATCGACGCCGAGCACGCGCTGGATCCGTCCTACGCCCACAAGCTGGGCGTCAACCTCGACGACCTGCTGGTCTCGCAGCCGGACACCGGCGAGCAGGCGCTGGAGATCACCGACACCCTGGTGCGCTCGGGCGCGGTCGACGTGATCGTCATCGACTCCGTGGCGGCGCTGACGCCGCGGGCGGAGATCGAAGGCGAGATGGGCGACCAGCTGCCCGGCCTGCAGGCCCGGCTGATGAGCCAGGCGCTGCGCAAGCTGACCGGCTCGATCTCCAAGGCCAAGACCCTGGTCATCTTCATCAACCAGATCCGCATGAAGATCGGGGTGATGTACGGCAGCCCCGAGACCACCACCGGCGGCAATGCGCTGAAATTCTACGCCTCGGTCCGGCTCGACATCCGCCGCATCGGTTCGGTCAAGCTGCGCGACGAGATCGTCGGCAACAACGTCCGGGTCAAGGTGGTCAAGAACAAGGTCGCCCCGCCGTTCCGCGAGGTCGAGTGCGCCATCATGTACGGCGAGGGGATCTCCAAGCTGGGCGAGATCATCGACCTGGGCGTCAAGGCCGGCGTGATCGAGAAGTCCGGCTCCTGGTTCTCCTGGAACAGCCAGCGGATCGGCCAGGGCCGCGACAACGCCCGCGAGTTCCTCAAGGCCAATCCGGACATCGCCGACCAGATCGAGAAGCAGGTCCGCGGCGCCAAGGCGATCATCGAGGAAGAGCTGCTGGTGGGCGCGCCGGTGGCCGACGAGGAATAGGCGAGGCGCAACAGTCGGGCGCGGCGCCCTTGCCGAAGCTCGACCGCGTTCCGACATAGGTTTCCTCTCCGGCGGCCTGCGCCGCTCGACCAAGGACGCGGGTCACCCGCCATCCCGCCCCGCGCCCTTGCGCCCCCGCGCTGCGAGCCGGCCGCGCGCCGATCCCCGGAGAGGGTCAAAGGACGTCTGGGCGCTAGGCCCAGACGTCCTTCTTCTTTCGCCGCCGTCGTCTCTCGCCGCACGTCTGTCGGCCAACGGCCGGCTTCGTCAGGCGGCGAGGGCTTGGCCGCTTTCCCTTTGCCGGGGGGCGCCTTAAACGGCGCTGCGTCCCCACATCGGGGGCCGGCGAGGCGTCTTCGCCGCATCTGACCTGAAGCGTGACCTATCCATGGCGAGCCTGAACGAGATCCGCAGCCAGTTCCTGGACTACTTCCGGCGCAAGGACCACACGGTCGCGGCCTCGGCTCCGCTCGTCCCGCAGAACGACCCCACCCTGCTCTTCGTCAACGCCGGCATGGTGCCGTTCAAGAACTACTTCACCGGCGCGGAAAGTGCGCCCTGGCCGCGCGCGGCCTCCTCGCAGAAGTGCGTCCGCGCCGGCGGCAAGCACAACGACCTGGACAACGTCGGCTACACCGCGCGCCACCACACCTTCTTCGAGATGCTGGGGAACTTCTCCTTCGGCGACTACTTCAAGGAAGCTGCGATCAGCCACGCCTGGGAACTCCTGACCCGGGAGTTCAAGCTGCCGGCGGATCGCCTGCTGGTCACCGTCTACGCCACCGACGACGAGGCCCATGGCCTGTGGAAGAAGATCGCCGGCCTGCCCGACGACCGGATCATCCGCATCGCTACCGCCGACAACTTCTGGTCCATGGGCGACACCGGTCCCTGCGGCCCCTGTTCGGAGATCTTCTTCGACCATGGCGACCATATCCCCGGCGGCCCGCCCGGCAGCCCGGATGAGGACGGCGACCGGTTCGTGGAGATCTGGAACCTGGTCTTCATGCAGTACGAGCAGTTCACCAACGGCGACCGCAGCCCCCTGCCGAAGCCTTCCATCGACACCGGCATGGGCCTGGAGCGGGTGGCCGCCGTCCTGCAGGGCGTGCACGACAACTACGACATCGACCTGTTCAAGGCGCTGATCGCCGCCTCCATGTCGCTCACCGGCGACGCCGGCGCGCCGGAGCACAGGCCTTCGCACCGGGTGATCGCCGACCATCTGCGCTCGTCCAGTTTCCTGATCGCCGACGGGGTCACGCCCTCCAACGAAGGCCGCGGCTACGTGCTGCGCCGGATCATGCGCCGGGCCAGGCGCCACGCCCACCTGTTGGGCGCGGCCGATCCGCTGATGTACCGGCTGGTTCCGGCGCTGGTGGACCAGATGGGCGAG
>JAQGIJ010000065.1 GCA_028291285.1 Phenylobacterium sp.
GAGCTGTGCTGCGGGACGGTGCGGCAGGCAGACCTGCCGACCCTGATCGAGGTCGCCGCCGAGGCGGGCTTCGCCGCGGTCACGACCAATCCGGACCTGTACCGCGACGCCGGCCTCTCCGCGGCCGAACTGCGCGCGCGCCTGCGCGACCATGGGGTGCGGGTCAGCAACATCGACGGCTTCGGAAGCGGCCTGCCGGGGATGCCCCGCGGCGCGGCGATCGAACCGTTCCGCAACCTGCAGGGGCGTGACGTCAGCCGGGTGTTCACGACGCCGGAGGAGGTCTTCTACCGCACGGCCGAGGACCTGGGCGCAGAGTCGATCAACCTGGTCCACTTCTGCGGCGATCCGGCCACCCCGCTGGCGGCCCTGGTCGAGGCGACCGGCGGGATCTGCGGGCGCGCCGCGGCGCAGGGCTTGCGCATCGTCTTCGAGTTCCTGCCCGGCACGGCCGTCGGCGACATCGCCGTCGCCGCCGAGCTGGTGGCGCAGGTGGGAGCGCCCAACCTCGGGATCATGTTCGACACCCGGCACCTGGCGCGCTCGGGCGGAACCCTGCGCGACGTCGCCCGCCACGCCGACAGCTTCGGGGCCGTGCAGTTCAGCGACCTGCGCTCGGGCGAGCCCGACGATGGGTGGCGCCTGCTGCCCGGCGAGGGTGACCTGCCTCTCGCGGAAATGGCAGGCCTCGTGCGCCGGGCTCATCCCGCCATGCCGATCGGCGTGGAGGTGTTCAGCGAGGTCCTGTTCCGGATGACCCCGCAGGCCGCGGCCTGCGCGGCGGGCGAGGCCATGCGCGCAGTGATCAAGGCGCAATCGGATGCTTCCGCGTAGGCAGCACATGTCTCGCCTGAAGGGTTTTGGCCTTGCGGCCGGCCTGCTGCTTGCGACCGCCGGCGCGGCGAGGGCCGCCGAGCCGATGGGCGCCATGCCGGCCATGGCCATGGGCGCGATGGCGCCGATGCCGGCGATCTACATGGGCCAGACCGACAGGCCGGGCGCGCCGATCTTCAAGGGGCTCGGCGACCACCATCACCCGATCAGCACGCGCATTCCGCAGACCCAGGCCTATTTCGACCAGGGCGTGGCGCTGCTGTTCGGCTTCAACCACGCCGAGGCGATCCGCTCCTTCCGCGAGGCCGCGAGGCGCGATCCGGACTGCGCCATGTGCTGGTGGGGCGTGGCCTTCGCCCTGGGCTCGAACATCAACCTGCCGATGCAGCCGGATGCGGTGGCGCCGGCCTGGCAGGCGCTCGGTCGGGCGCGGGCGCTGGAGCCCAAGGCGAGCCCCGAGGAGCGCGCCTGGATCGAGGCGCTGGGGGCGCGCTACGCGGCCCAGCCGAAGCCCGACCGGCACGGCCTCGACGAGGCCTTCGCCGCCGCCATGGGCCGGCTCTGGCGCGCCTATCCGCAGGACCTCGACGCCGGCGTCTTCTACGCCGAGGCCCTGATGGACACCCAGCCCTGGGACCTCTGGGAACAGGACGGCGTCACACCCAAGGGCCACGCCGCCGAGATCGTCGGCGTGCTGGAGGAGGTCATCCGCCGCGAGGCGAACCATCCGGGCGCGCTGCACCTCTACATCCACGCGGTGGAGGCCACGACCACGCCGCAGCGGGCCGAGGTCGCCGCCGACCGGCTGCTGACGCTGATGCCGGGCGCCGGCCACGTCGTGCACATGCCCTCGCACATCTACTACCGCATCGGCCGCTACGACGACGCGGTGAAGGTGAACGCGCTGGCCGCCAAGGTGGACGAGGACTACATCGCCGCCTGCCGGGCGCAGGGCTTCTATCCGGCCGCCTACTACGGCCACAATATCCACTTCCTGTGGACCTCCAGCGAGATGGAAGGCCGCTACGGCGCCTCGCTCGACGCCGCGCGCCGGCTGGTCAAGGCGGTGGACGCGGTGAACCTGGCGGCCCAGGCGCCGCAGGCCGAGCTGTTCGTCTTCACCCCGGTGGCGACCCAGGTGCGCTTCGCCAACTGGAAGGGCGTGCTGGCCGAGCCGGTCCCGCCGAAGACGCTGACCCTCGACCGCGCGGTCTACCTCTACGCCCGCGGCGTGGCCTTCGCGAACCAGGGCGAGCTGGCCGGCGCGTCGGCCGCCCGCAACGAGCTCGCCGGGGTGGTCGAGACCGCCGACTTCAGCCGCTACGACCAGGCGCAGATCCCGGCCAAGGCGATGGCGCGCCTGTCGCTCGCCCTGCTGGAGGGCGAGATCGCCCGCGCGCGTGGCGAGCTTCCCGGCGCCGTCGCCCACTACCGCGCCGCGGCCGCCCTGGAGGCCAGCCTGCCGTACACCGAGCCGCCCTGGTGGCATCAGCCGGTGAGCCATGTGCTGGGCGCAGCCCTGCTGCAGGCGCGCCGGCCGGCCGAGGCCGAGAGCGTCTACCGCGACAGCCTGAAGAGCTACCGCGACGACGGCTGGGCCCTGTTCGGCCTGGCCCAGGCGCTCGAGGCGCAAGGGCGGGCCGCCGAGGCCGCCCAGGTCCGTTCGTCCTTCGCCCGCGCCTGGCGCTATGCCGACGTCAAGCTGGCGAGCTCGCGCCAGCCGGCGCTCCTGGTGGCTGCAGCCAGATGAAGGTGTTGATGCTGAAACGGCCGGCCTGCGGGTCGTCGGTCAGCGGCAGGTCCGGCGGGACCTCGCCGGCGTGCAGGGTATTGCCGCGGTAGACCAGCAGCCGGTTGAAGCGCGCCTCGTAGCGGGCGATCCGCTCGTAGAGCGGCGTGTCGCCGTCCAGGTAGGCCGCCGGCGGCAGGCCGTGGCGGTGGAATTCGGCGTTGACCGCCTGGTTGTAGGCCGCCAGCCGCTCTTCGGTCATGGTCTCGAACCCGGTCGAGCGATGACGGTAGAAGGCGGTCGCGCTGCCCTCGGCGCGCCCGAGGTGGTGCAGCACCGCGATCCGCTTCGGCCCCAGCCCGTCGAAGTGCGGCAGCCTCTGCAGGAGGTTGAGATCCTCCGGATGGGTGGTGATCAGCGAGAAGTAGGACTCGATCCGGTTGAGCTCGTCCTCGAGGCCGAAGGTGTCGCGGATCAGCCCGGCCAGGCTGCTGCGGATGGAGAGCACTAGGGCCGGCGGAACCACCGCGCGCACGCCGGGGAAATAGGGGCCGATCGGCTGGTAGCTCAGCTCGGCCGCCTCGGCGATCAGCTGCTCGGGATCGCGCGCGTAGTCGTCGATGACGATCACCGGCTCCTGCTCGCGGCCCTGCCGGTGGATCTCGATCTTGGGCGTCCAGGGGCGGGGAATGGCGAAAGCTCCGTACGCCCCGGAGGAATGCGCGAAACGCGGCCCGGGCGGCAAGCCCGCGCCGCGCCTAGGCCTTCAGCACCGTGTTCCCGCGCAGCGCCGCGGAGCCGTCGGCGGCCAGGTCCTGGCGGGTGTCGGCGAGGCTCAAGGGCCCCGCCAGGGTGGCGTTGACGGTGTCGATGCCGGCCGTCTTGGCCCCGCCGCGGGCGATCAGATAGCGCAGCGAGATGCGCTCGTGGTCGGCGGCGTCGGGCTGGGTGCCGTGCAGGGTGCAGGCGTGCCACAGCGCGGCGAAGCCCGCCTCGCCGGTCAGCACCTTCTGGGTGACGAACATGTCGCCCAGCTGGCCGCAGCGGTAGCGCCAGCTGTCGGGTCCCGTCCGCTTGAGGTCGTGCGGGAAGACCTGGCCGCCCATGCGGTGGCTGCCCTCCAGCAGGTGGAGCGGCGCGTCGGTCCCGGTCACCGGGTGCAGATAGACGTAGAGGGTGATGAAGTCGGCCTCGCGGTCCTTGTGGTCGATCAGGTCCTGGTGGAAATCGATGCCGTAGAAATAGGTGACGTCGCGGTGTTCCGGCCGGACGTAGGCGCCCAGGTTGTTCACCGGATTGCCGTGGATGCGGCGCTTGAGCCAGGCCGGAATGGCGCGCGCCGGCACCCCGCAGACCACTTTCTTGTCGAGGATCCGGTAGTCGGGGCCGAGCAGGCTCCACAGCGCCTCGACGATCTGCGGGGAGCGCTCGACGAAGCCGAGCTTGGGCTCCAGCCGCTCCAGCAGGTTGCGGCCGGGCCGCGGGTTCACGCCGGTGTGCTGCGGACCGGCGTCGAACTCGGCCTCGGAGAGGAACAGGCTCTCGTCGAAGCGCCGCACGCAACGGATCTCGCGCAGCAGCTCGCCGCAGGCCTTCGGATCGACGGGGTCTTCGAAGGCGTGGGCGCCCTTGCGCACGAGGTCCGCCACCACCGCCTCGGGCAGGCTCCAGGGGGCGAAGGGCTTCAGCATGGCGGACATGGGACGCGCTCCGGACAGGACCTGAGCCAGGAGAGCTGAATCGCGTTAACCGTGCTTTACGCCACTTGGCCGCAGGGCGGGTCGGCCGCAGCGGAGACGCACCCTTCGTGATCCTCGCCGTCCTCCAGGCCCGGATGAACTCCAGCCGCCTGCCCGGCAAGGTGCTGCTGCCGCTCGCCGGCGAGCCGATGATCCTGCGCCAGATCGAGCGCGTGCGCCGCGCGCGCCGCATCGACCGGCTGGTGGTGGCGACGAGCGTCCAGGCCACCGACGACCGGCTCGCAGACGTGCTGCGGACCGCAGGCGTCGAGGTGTTCCGCGGACCACTGGACGACGTGCTGGCGCGCTTCCTGGGCGCGCTGGAGGCCTTCCCGGCCGACCACCTGGTGCGGCTGACCGCCGACTGCCCGCTGGCCGATCCGCAGGTGATCGACGCCACGATCGCGCTGCACCTGGCGAGCGGCGGCGACTACGCCCAGAACCGGCTGGAGACCAAGGGCTACCCCAAGGGCCAGGACGTGGAGGTGATCAGCGCCCAGGCGCTGCGCCGCGCCGCGGCCGAGGCGACGACCCCCGAGGCGCACGAGCACGTCACCTGGGGCGTCTGGAACCATCCCGAGCGCTACCGCATCGCCAGGCTGGAGCCGCCGGTGGACGAGGGGACGGTGCGCTGGACCGTGGATCGCCCCGACGACTACGAGTTCGTCCGCGCGGTCTTCGAGGCGCTCTATCCCGCCGATCCGGCGTTCACCTCCGACGACATCCGCGCCTGGGTGCGGGCGCATCCGCAATGGGCGAACTGGGGCGGCGATCGGCGAGTGTAGCGTGCACGCCCCTCCCCCATGCGGGGAGAGGGCTTAGGGCGCTTGCGGCAGCGCGTCGGGATCGCAGCCCTTTTCCCGCAGGCGCGCCTCGATGGCCGGCTTGGCCGCCTCCCAGTCGCGCCGCAGCATGCCCAG
>JAQGIJ010000070.1 GCA_028291285.1 Phenylobacterium sp.
GCGAGGCCACCGCCAGGCCCTCCGAACGGCTCAGCTCCGCGCCCGTCGCGGCGTCGCGGTAGCGCCAGGCCGCGCCTGCGCCGGCATCGAGCAGGACGGAGACGATGGCGAGATCGAACTCGGCCCGTGCGCGCTCGGCGGCGTCGCCCCACGGGACCTGGCCGGCGCGCTCGGCCCAGAGGTCGCGCCCGCCGACTACGAAGTGCCGCCAGCGGGCGTGGAACGGCACGTTCAGGTCCGGATAGTTCGACCGGACCACCTCGGCGGTGAGGTCGGCGGTCTCGTCCAGGCGCGCGAGATCCACCCGCCATTCGGCGAGACCACCGTCGAGGGCGATCGCCAGCAGCTCGTGCGCACGCTCCCGCACGGCGGCGGCGCTCAGCAGGGAACGGGCGGCGGTGGCGCTCACGCGGCCTATCAGAACTCCTTCAGGTCGCGGCCGACGACGCGGGTCAGGTCCGCCTTGCTGGGCGGGGCGTCCGGCGTGAAGTAGCCGGCGGCCTTCTTCGCCTCGATCTCGACGGTCGCGTCCGGCGGGACCAGCTCCGCGGGGATCGGCACGCGCTCGCCGATCTCGATCCCGCTCTCCACCAGGGCCTCGTACTTCATGTTGGACATCGAGACGAAGCGGTCGATGCGCCGGATGCCGAGCCAGTGGATGATGTCGGGCATCAGCTGCTGGAAGCGCGCGTCCTGGACGCCGGCGACGCACTCGGTGCGCTCGAAGTAGGTGGCCGCCTGGTCGCCGCCGGGCTGACGCTTGCGGGCGTTATAGACCAGGAACTTGGTGACCTCGCCGAGCGCGCGGCCTTCCTTGCGGTTGTAGACGACGAGCCCGGCGCCCCCGGACTGCGCCTGGCGCACGCATTCCTCGATCCCGTGGGTGAGATAGGGCCGGCAGGTGCAGATGTCCGATCCGAACACGTCGGAGCCGTTGCACTCGTCGTGCACCCGGCAGGTGAGCGGGTAGCGCGCGTCGCCGATCTTCGCCGGATCGCCGAAGATGTAGAGGGTGATCCCGCCGATCGGCGGCAGGAACAGCGAGATGTCCGGCCGGGTCACCAGCTCGGGATACATGCCGCCGGTCTGTTCGAAGAGAGTGCGGCGCAGCTGCTGCTCCTCGACGCCGAAGCGTTCGGCGATCCCCGGCAGATGCCACACCGGATCGACCGCCGCCTTGGTCACCGCCACGTCGCCGCCGCCGTGGACCACCTCGCCGTCGATCGCCAGCCGCCCCGCCGAAATCGCCTCGGCGATCTCCGGCAGCGTCAGCCGGGCCCTGGTGACGGCGATCGTCGGGCGGATGTCGACGCCCTCGGCGATCTCGTCGGCGAAGTCCGCCGCCACGCGGTGTCCCCAGGGGTCGAGCGCGACGATCTTGCCGGGCTCGGACCATTGCGGATGCGGCCCGATCGGCACGACCGGATAGGTGTCGGCGAGCTCGGGCCGGACGATCGGGTCCAGTGCGCCCGAGGAGATCGCCAGCGCCCGATAGATCGAATAGGCGCCGCCGTGCGCGCCGATGGCGTTGCGATCGCCGCCGGCGTTGGGGCTCGCCAGCACCGGCCCGCGCTCCTGCGCGGTGGGCGCGTCCCAGAGGATCGGAAATCGGCCGTCCGCCGCGCCGCCGGGGTGCGAGGTCAGCCGGATATGGGTTGTCCTGTTGCCGGACATGCAGCGGATCCACCTCCGCAAAAGGAAAAGGCCCATCGCCTCGCGGGCTCTGGGCCTTTGAGGGACGAGTTTGCGACCGACAGCCTAGGCTGGCAAGCGTTACGACCTTACTTAGGAAGCCGCGGCTATTCCTGCGACGGCGCCGTCAATTTCCCCAGCAGGCGCAGCCGGCTGACGCCGCCGTCCGGAAAGATGTTCAGCCGCACGAACTTCACCGGGCCGATCTTCCGGAGAGGCTCGCGGAAGCTGTGCTGGTGGTCCGGCTGCAGCTTGACCTCCGGCAGCAGGATCGGCCAGTCGCGGGCCGCCTCGGCGATCTCCTGCGGCGAACCGGACGCTCGAGCGGCGGCCTGGATCGCGCAGCGGTCGGGGTAGTTGCCCTTGAAGTGCGCCGTGTCGACCAGGACCTCGTCGATCTCGCCCAGCGCGCCCAGTTCGAGCACCGCCCAGTCGTGGCCGGGCTCGCGCCGCCGCCGCGTCTCCCAGCCGTCGCCCATGTCGAGGCCGCGACCCGGCGCCGTCAGGTTGCCGACCCGGCCGTAGTGCTCGTCGTTGGCGATGATCCCGCGCCCGCCATTGGCCATGGCCAGCAGGTCGATCGCCTCGCCGGGCGCGGCGCGCGAGAAATCCGCAACCACACGGCCCCAGACCCGCAGCCGGGCCACGCCGCCGTCCGGAAAGATGTGCAGCCGCACGTGGGTGACCGGTTCGCGATGCCCGATCGGCGCATAGACGCGGTCGTCGCCATTGAGCGACAGGCGCTCCGTCACCCGGATCCAGCCGGCGTCCTCGCCCGGGATCTCCGCCTCCGACCGGCAGACCTCCAGCTCGGCGCCCGGCGGGTAGTTGCCGGTGAAGTGGCGGGTGTCGATCTCGAACCCGGCGATGACGCCCGGAACGCCCAGCCGCACCACGCAGCAGTCGTGGCCGGGGACGCGCTTGCGGCGGCTCTCCCAGCCGTCCATCCACTTGCCGTTGTCGTCGTACTTGCCCGGGATGAACACCGGCTCGGCCGGCGAGATCAGCCGGCCCTTGTCGGCGAAGAAGTCGTCCGTCGCGTAGACCACCTCCGAGCCCAGCCTCGGCTGGGCGAGGTCCACGTATTGGCGGCGCAGGTCCTCGAACACGCAGGCTCCTTCAGGCGCTGAAGAGATCGGCCAGGCGGTAGCCGGCGATCCGGTGGATCTGGGCGACGGCCGCGGCGAACTCGGTCGCAGGGTCGTTCGCCAGGCGCTGCTCGAAAGCCGCCAGGATATCGCCGCGGGTCAGCCCCTTCACCGCGACGATGAAGGGAAAGCCGAAGCGGGCGTCGTAGGCTGCGTTCAGGCGCTGGAAGGCCTCGAACTCCGTAGGGCTGCACTGGTCGAGGCCGGCGCCGGACTGCTCGCGCACCGAGGCGTCGGCCATCCGCGCGCGGCCGGCGAGCTCGGGGTGGGCGCGGATCAGCGCGAGCCTGGCCGCCTCGGGGGCGGCGTCCACCGCCTCGCGCATCGCCTGCGCCAGCTGCTCTCGAGTGTCGAGCTCGCCCGCCTCGACCCGGGGCCAAACCGCCTCGGCGACCCAGGGCGAGGCCTCGTAAATCGGTCCGAAGCGCTCCAGGAACGCAGGCCTGGAAAGGGCGCTAGGGCGCATGCGGGTGGCGCTCGCGCCAGTGCCGGGCGATGTCGATGCGCCGGCAGAACCAGACGTCCTGATGGCCCAGGGCATGGCGAAGGAAGCGTTCCAGACCGGCCATCTTCCCGGGCCGTCCGGCGATGCGGCAGTGCAGCCCCACCGACATCATCTTCGGGCTGGTCTCGCCCTCGGCGTAGAGCACGTCGAAGGCGTCCTTGAGGTAGGAATAGAACTGCTCGCCGGTGTTCAGTCCGGTCCCGGAGAAGCGCATGTCGTTGGCCTCCAGGGTGTAGGGCACGATCAGCTGCGGCGCGCCGGCGACCTGCGTCCAAAACGGAAGATCGTCGGAATAGTCGTCCGCGTCGTAGAGGAAGCCGCCCTCGTCGGCCACCAGCCGGCGGGTGTTGGGGCTGGTCCGGCCGGCGTACCAGCCCAGCGGCCGCTCGCCGGTGAGCCTCCTGTGGATCTCGATGGCCCGGGCGAGGTGCTCGCG
>JAQGIJ010000125.1 GCA_028291285.1 Phenylobacterium sp.
GACCGGTCATGGAGGCGGTTCGCGCAGCGCTCGTCCACGAGGGCGCTTGATCGGCGCGGGGCCAGCCTCTCTAAGTGGCCCGGCATGCACGACAAGACCCGCCTGATCCGCGCCGGCGCCGCGCCCGATCCCCTCGCCAAGACCGTCGGCCCGCCGATCCAGCGCGGATCGACCGTGCTGCTGCCGAACGCCGAGGCGCTCTACGACCACGAGCAGTACGTCACCTACGGACGCCAGGGGCTCGCCGCCCAGGCCGCGCTGCAGGACGCGCTGGCGGCCATGGAGCATGCGGTGGGCGTGGCGCTCTACCCCTCGGGCCTGGCCGCCCTGACCGGCGCCCTGCTGGCCGTGCTCAAGGCCGGCGACGAGGTGCTGGTCGTCGACTACGTCTACGCCCCCACCCGCCGGTTTTGCGTCCAGGTGCTGCGGCGCTACGGCGTGGGCGTCGGCTACTTCGACCCGCGCCAGGCGCCCGAGGCGCTGGTGGAGGGCGCCTCGCCGGCGACCCGGCTGATCCTGATGGAGAGCCCCGGTTCGCTGACCCTGGAGATGCAGGACGTCGCCCGGATCGCCCAGCTCGCAACGCGACGGGGAATCCTGACCGCCTGTGACAACACCTGGGGCGCGGGTCTGCTCTACAAGCCCCTCAGGCATGGGGTCGACCTCTCGATCCAGGCACTGACCAAGTACGTCGGCGGCCATTCCGACCTCTTCATGGGCTCGGCCGCGGCGCGCGATCCGGCCCTGGTGCGCGCGCTGAACGACGGGGTGCTGCACCTCGGCTGGGCGGTCTCGCCGGAGGACGCCTATTTCATGCTGCGCGGCCTGCGCACCCTGCCCACCCGGCTCGAGCGGCAGGGTCAGAGCGCGCTTGGCATCGCCGACTGGCTGGGCAGCCAGCCGGAGGTCGCCGCGATCTACTATCCGGCGCTGCCGGGCGCGCCGGACCACGAGCTCTGGAAGCGCGACTTCAGCGGGGCGGCCAGCCTCTTCGCCTTCGCCCTGAAGCCTGGACCCGAGGCGGCGGTGAACGCTTTCCTGGACGCCCTGCAGCTCTTCGGCCTGGGCTTCTCCTGGGGCGGATTCGAAAGCCTGGCCATCGCCTGCGATCCGCAGCTGAAATCCCGCCGGTTCAGGCGCGACTACGGCGGCCCGTTGATCCGGCTGCATATCGGGCTGGAGGATCCGGACGACCTGATCGACGACCTGCGCCGGGCGCTGGCCGTCTATTCGCAAGGCGTGCTCTAGGTGGTCGACTGGATCGCGACGTTCCGCGCCGAACACGCCCTGCCCGACAGCTTCCGCGCCACGATGCACCTCGTGTGCGAGCCGCTTGCCGCCCGCGCCGCGCGGTTGCGGCAGACGCGACGCCGGACCGTGCTGATCGGCCTCAGCGGCGCCCAGGGCTCGGGCAAGTCGACCGTCGCCGCGGCGGTCGTGCGCCTGCTGGAGGACCGCGGCCTCTCGGCCGTCGCCGTCTCCCTGGACGACTTCTACCTGCCGAAGTCCGCGCGCGAGCGGCTGGCCCGCGAGGTCCATCCGCTGTTCGCCACCCGCGGGCCGCCGGGAACCCACGACGTGGCCCTGGCCGGCGCGGCGCTGGATCAGCTGCGCCAGCCCGGCCGGGTGGCCCTGCCCGCCTTCGACAAGGCCGCGGACGAGCGCCGGCCGCGCTCGGAGTGGCGCACCATCGCCACCCCGGTGGACGTGGTGATCTTCGAAGGCTGGTGCGTCGGCGCACGCGCCCAGGGCCAGGCGGCGCTCGCCCAGCCGGTGAACGCCCTGGAGGCCGAGGAGGACCCCGACCGCCGCTGGCGGACCGCCATCAACGAACAGCTCGACGGCCGCTATCAGCCGCTGTTCGCGCGGCTGCACGAGCTCGTCCTGCTGCAGGCGCCGAGCTTCGAGGTGGCGTCGGGCTGGCGCCTGGAGCAGGAGCACAAGCTGATCGCCCGCACCGGGCGCGGCATGAGCGACGCCGAGGTCGCCCGCTTCGTCGCCCACTACGAGCGGCTGACCCGCTGGATCCTCGCCGAGATGCCGGAGCGCGCCAACCTGGTCTTCCCGCTCGACGCCGAACGGACGCCCGCCGCTCAATCGTGAGGCGGAGCGCCCCTGGCGCGCCCAGCAGGACTCGAACCTGCAACCGCTCGCTTAGAAGGCGAGTGCTCTATCCGGTTGAGCTATGGGCGCTCGCTGGGGCCGCCTCAGTGGGTCCAGGGGTATTTGCGGCCGAAGGCGAAGTTATCGGCATAGGCCTTGATGATCCGTTTGGCGGGCTTGGAATCGATCAGCTGGAAGGCGATGCCATGCTGTTCGGCGTAGCGCACCGCCTCCTCCTTGGTGTCGAACGAGAGCACGACCTGGCTGGATTCGGTGTCGCCGGTCTGGGTCCAGCCCATCAGCGGGTCGGGCCGGAGCGCATCCTTCGGCTCGAACTCCAGCACCCAGTCCCTGGTCTTGGCCTTGCCCGACTGCATGGCGGTCCTGGACGGGCGGTAGATGCGCGCGAGCATACGTATTCCTCAAGCTCTCAGCCGGCGCGTGGTCGGGGCGGCAGGATTCGAACCTGCGACCCTCTGCTCCCAAAGCAGATGCGCTACCAGGCTGCGCTACGCCCCGAGGACGCCGGCAGCCCTGCGATATAAGCGTTTCGCCGCTTCGGCAACGGACGAGACGCCGCTCGCCGGCGCAACCCTAGCCCGGCGCCTGGGGCGCATCCTCGCACAGGAGCTCGTGCAGGCGGCCGAACAGCCGTCGCAGGTTGGCCACATTGGCGCTCAGCATCTGGGCCATGACAGGCCGCAGCGCCTCCGGCGTCGTGGTGATCCAGCCGCCCGCCCGCCGCTCGGCGAGGCCCAGGGCCTGCAGGGCCAGCACGCGCCGACGCACCGTCTCCGCCGGCATGCCGACCTGCTCGCAGATCAGGCGGATCGCGCACGGCTTGCCCATGGTCGCGGCCCGCCCGGACCAGGAGGTCGGCCGTCCGCGGCCGTTCGCCGTCCAGAGGCCGAGCAGCACGAAGGCGTTCGCCGGCGAACCGGCGAGCTCTACGACCGGATCGCAGCTCCTCAGGATGTACTCCGCCAGCGCGCGGTCGGCGGCGCGGATCTTCCCGGCGAGCCGATCCGGCTCGGGCGCGGGCGGAAGCTCCAGGCCTGCGGCGGACAGGTCGGCATGCAGCTGCGGCAGGCGGCCGACCCGCGCGGCCTGGACCGCCAGATAGGCTTCGGAGGTGACGACCGCCTGGGGGACATAGATGCCGGCCTCGGTGCGCACGCAGATGCCGGCCGCGACCCAGGCGGCGATGCGTCGCCGGACGCTCTCGAAGGGCAGCCGGAGGGAGGCGGCCAGGGCGCTGATGCTGATCGGCCGGCGCAGCTCGTCGGGGAGCGCCGAGGCGGCGTCGGCATAGTGCAGCGCGAGCTGCGGATCGTGGCGGATGGCGGCCTGGTTGGCCTCGAGAATGGCCGTCAGAATCAGCGGATCGATCACGTCGCCCTGCCCCCGGCTGAGCCGGCCGACCTCCAGCATGAAGGCGACAGACAGCTGCGCCACGCCCCACAGCAGGGACATCGGCCACACGGCGAGCTCGGGGTGGGTGGATTTGGCCATCGCCGTGATTGGAAGCCGAGGTTGGGGCCGTGGCAACGCGGCGCAGACGCCTACCGCGTCCGGCCCATCAGCTTGAACACGCCGCTGGCGCGGCCCACCACCCGCGAGCCCACAAAGGCCCGTCCTTCGGCGAAGGCGACCTCCCGGGTGGCCTGGGTCATGCGCGCCTCGCCCTGCAGCCACTCGCCCTTGCGCGCCATGCGCAGGAAGTCGACGGAGAGGTGGATGGTCATGCCGGTGCGCTCCGTCGCGCGGAAGACCGCCGCGCCCAGCAGGCTGTCGAGAAAGGCCGAGAGCATGCCCCCGTGCAGCACGCGCAGGCCGTTGGTGTGCCTGGGGAGGATGAAGAGGGCGTGCTCGGCGATTTCCGGGTTCGACAGCCGGTGGAAGGATGGCCCGTTGTGGGCGGAGAACTCGCCGCGATGGGCCTGGAGGACGAAGCCCTCCGGCGGCGGAGGGACCGGCGTCTCGTAGTTCACTTCGGGAAGATCCGGCTCAGCACCTTGTCGCCGGGCATCAGGTCGAGCTGCGCCGCCCGGCCCCCGGCGATCTCCAGGACGCCGCGGACCGCGCCGCCCGCCGGCAGCGGCGTGTCGTCCTTCGGATGGGCGTTGTGGGCGATGGAGAGCACGCGCCCGTCGGTCCGGATGAAGACGATGTCCAGCGGGATCAGGGTGTTGCGCATCCAGAAGGCGATGTTGTCCTCCGGCCGCTTGAAGTCGAACAGCATGCCGCGGTCGGGCGCCAGCCTCGTGCGGCACATCAGGCCGGTCTCACGCTTCTCGAAGGTGTCGGCCAGCTCCACGTGGAAGGTGAACCGGCCCCGATCGGTGACCAGGGTCACCGGCAGCAGGGGCTTCAGCTCCGCCTGGCCAGCCGTGCAGCCGGTCGACGCGGACGAGGGCGGCGCGGCGGCGGCCGGCGCGAGGCTGAGGGACGTGAGGATGGCGGCGGCGATCAGCGCACGCGGGCCGAGCAGAAATTGGGACAACGCGCGAGTCTCCGAAGGCGGGCGTCAGGCCAGGCCGGAGGTCTCGATCTCGGCGACGACAAGGCCCTTCGGCCCCTCGGCGAACCGCACCATGACGTCCTCGCCCGGCTGCAGGTCCTCCATACCAGAACGGCGCAGCGTTTCGATATGGATGAAGATGTCGCCCGCCTGGCTGTCGCGGACGACGAAGCCGTAGCCCTTGGTGCGGTTGAACCACTTCACCTTGGCCCGCTCCAGCGGCCCGCTGGCCGGCGCCGAACGCCGCGGCCGGCTGACCACGCCGAACGACTCGCGCCGAACGCCGTCGCCGTCGCGCCCGCGGCGCTCGGCGGGCGGCGGCGCGCAGCTTTCGTCGAGATCGACCACCTCGGCCACCTGCCAGCCCTTTGGCCGGCGAACGACGTCGCAGGTGATCATGGAGCCTTCCAGCGCGTTCTCGCGGCCGGAGGTCCTAAGGCAGGTGACGTGGAGAAGAACGTCCTTCAGATCCGTCTGCCCGGGGTCGTCCGGAACGATGAAGCCATAGCCCTTCGCCGCATCGAACCACTTCACCCGGCCGGTGATCCGCACGCCCAGCGCCTGCGAATCCACCGTTTCGAATTCGTACCCAGCCATGTGCCCCTCGGCCCGCTACCCCCGACCACCGTCGGACTAAGGCCAACTATAACAGTGTTCGAGGAAACCCACGGACGTCAATGGGCTTTTACGGCTGAGCTAGGCGCACGCCGCAGGCCGGGCAGGATCTGGAGGGAGGCCCGCGTGGCAGTCCCTAGGTCCGCTAAGGGTCGCGGGCGGCCATTGGCGCCCCGCCGGAATGCGGACATCGAGCCCGACGGCGGAAATGCATGTTACGCCCCGACCAAGCCTGGGGCAGGGATGGCGTCGATTGGCGGGGCGGCTCGGTGTTCCGCAGCGTCTTCCCGCTTGAAGATTACCATGAACGTCGGCGGCTGATCCGGCAGCGGCATGTACTCCAGATCGATGGACAGATCGCCGCGCCTCCAGACGGCGCTCAGGTCTCCACCCTGGTCCGTCACTTGAAGCGACGTGCCATAGGCGGCGTCGAACCGACTTAGGAGCTCGCGAGCCAGGCTGAGGTTTTGCTCCGGATTGTCGCTTGGCGGGTCGATGTGCAAGTTGACGATCTTGGCGGCGTGGTCGTCGAATAAGACCTCCGCGATCGCGGGATGGCCGAACAGGGCCGCGGGCGCGAGCACCCCGTCGCTGACGGGATGATGATCGCCGAACGGGGCGGCCGGCGGGGTCGGCCAGTGGTAGGGCGCCGGCAGCAGAGCAGCGACCTGATCCGGCGTCATGCCCTCGCGCACGCCGTTCCAAAGCTCCAGAGCCGCCCCGGAAGCGCCGCCCTGGTCCTGCCGACGATCCGCTGGGGCGGAGACCTTCGCGCCTGCGGGCTTGCAGGAAACCGGCTGCATTCCGGCGGCCATGAGCTCGGCGAGGTGGTGGGCGGACCTGTCGAGGCCGCCTTCAGCCGCCTGTTCAAACTAGCACCAAGCCGCCTTGGGATCGGCCGGCCTGCCGAGGCCGTGCAGAACCAGGTAGCCGATCTGGTTCAAGGCCATGAGGTCCCCCTGATGGGCTGCAGTCTGGTAGGAGCCCATCGCCCGAGCGTAGTCGACGGGCACGCCCCAGCCGTTCTGGTACATCATGCCAAGGCCGGTCACCGCAAACGCGTCGCCTGTGGCGGCGCGCATCTCCAGGATATGGCGGCCGCGCCGATAGTCGCCTTGATACATCAGCTGCAGGGCGTCGCAGGTGTCGCAGTGGGCGTCGTCGGCGGGCGGAGCCGTCGCCTGGTTCGGAGATGCGTGCGGCGGCGCCGGAAGGGCGGCCGCGGGCACCGCCAGGGCGAAAGCCAACGCCAACGCCAGGAGGGTGTTCATCGGACGCCTCGCCACAATCTAAACGGATGCTCGGACAGACTGGATGCCGAAGGTCGTTAAGCTTGAGTGTGGGGGGCTGACTAACATTAGCTTGAGCGTGAATTGGAATTCAAGCGCGAGCAGCGACCCTTCGAAGCGGGTGAGAAGGCTCGAGAGCGGTCCTTGGCTCTGGGCCAGAAACATGAGCTTCAACACTCACGCCGAAATGAACCGAGCTGGAGCACTGGCTCCACGGCCCGGTCAGGCGTTCCCACCTTGGCAGTTATGAAGCCATTCCGGGTCGGACCCAAATTTCGTTGGCAGATTGGATGGAGGTAGTGCGCGCGCGAGGCGACCCTCTTCCAGAGGGCCGGTAGGCGGGCGGTGGTGGTTGCGCCGCCCCCGATGGAGGACGATGCTTACTCACCTGGCCGCGCTGGCAGTCCCTAGGGGAGTCGAACCCCTCTTTTCAGGTTGAAAACCTGACGTCCTAACCGATAGACGAAGGGACCGCGGCGCGGAGGGCGGCTCTATAGCGAGCATCCGCAGGGCGTTCAAGGCCCTGTTGGCGAGGCTCAGACGCGTCGGGGATCGGCGGCGTCCTCGATCTCGAACTGCACGCCTGCGCGCCCCTGCCAGTCATCCGGCTTGAGGCGCCCGGCCACATGGACGGCGCCGCCTTCCTGCAGCAGCCGCCGGCCGAGCTCGGTATCCTCCACCCGCCAGGCCACCGCCTTCAGCTTGCCGCCGGAGCGGTCGACCAGGGTGCAGCGCACGTGGCCGCCGCGCAGCGCCATCGG
>JAQGIJ010000139.1 GCA_028291285.1 Phenylobacterium sp.
AAGACAAAGCCGCCCTGGCCGGACTGCGGGTCGTGGATCTCTCGAACCTGCGCACGGGCGCCCAGGTGAGCCAGTTGCTCGCCGACTTCGGGGCCGACGTGGTGCACGTGGAGACGCCCGGCGGCAGCGCCTTGCGCGCCGAGGCCGCCTGGCCGTTCTGGGGCCGCGGCAAGCGCAGCGTTCAGCTCGACCTCAAGGCGCCGGCGGACCTGGAGGTCGCCCAGGCCCTCGCCGGCGGCGCGGACATCGTCATCGAGACCTTCCGGCCGGGCGTCGCCGAGCGGCTGGGCCTCGGCTATGACGCGCTCGCCAAGGACAACCCCGGCCTGATCTACGCCTCGATAAGCGGCTTCGGGCAGAGCGGGCCCTATGCCGGGCTGCAGGGCTACGAGGGCGTGGTGATGGCCAAGCTCGGCGTGCTCTGGGCGGTGAGCGGGCTGGCCGGCCGCGAGGGCCCGGCCTTTCCCTCGGCAGCCTTCTCGTCCTATCCCGCCAGCCAGCTGGCCCTGCAGGCGATCCTGGCGGCGCTCTACGAGCGCCAGACCACCGGCGTCGGCCAGGCGGTCGGGACCACCCTGGCCCAGGCGCTGTCCGTCTACGACACCTTCAACTGGTTCTCCCGGGTGATGGCGACCCGCTATGGCCAGGGGTTCTCGCAGACGGCGCGGGCGGTGGACGGCATTCCCACCGGCGGCCTCTCCTTCCGGCTGCTGATCGCGCTCACCAAGGACGGCCAGTGGCTGCAGTTCTCGCAGACGCCGGACCGGCTGTTCCGGGCGATGATGGGGATGTTCGGGCTGGAGTGGATGTTCTCCGACCCGAAGTGGCAGACCGCCCCGGACTTCGACGAGCCGGAGAAGCGGCTGGAGTTCTGGGAGATCCTGCTGCAGATCGTCCGCACCAAGACCGCCGCCGAGTGGTTCGCCGAGTTCGATCGCAACCCCGATGTCTGGGGCGAGCGCTTCCGCAAGGGCAGCGAGCTGCTCGACCACCCGCAGATGCAGTATAATGGCTCGGTGGCCGCGATCGTCGACCCTGAGCGGGGGCCGACCCGCCAGCCCGGGGCGCTGGTGCGGGCCGATGCGACACCAGCGCGGCTCGGCGCGGCCCCGCGACTGGGCGAACACGATGCGGCGATCCGCCGGGAGGCCGCCGACGGCGCCGCCACCCGCGCTGCGGCCGTCGAGGGGCCGAAGGGCAAGCTGCCCCTGGAGGGCGTCACCCTGGTGGAGCTCGGCACCTACTATGCCGCCCCCTATGGCGCGACCCTGCTGGCCGAGCTCGGCGCGCGGGTGATCAAGCTCGAACAGCCCGACGGCGACCCGCACCGCCACATGCTGCCGTTCCCGGAGATCGCCGGACTGAAGGTGTTGCAGGGCAAGGAATGCGTCGCCGTCGACCTGCACACGGACAAGGGCCGCGAGATCGCCCACCGCATCCTCTCCACGGCCGACATCGTCCTGCAGTCGTTCCGCGCCGGCGTCGCCGAGCGGCTGGGACTGGACGCCAGGACGCTGCGCGCGCTCAACCCCGAGCTCGTCTATCTCAGCGCCCCCGGCTACGGGGAGGGCGGGCCCTGCGGCCACCGGCCGGCGTTTGCGCCGACCATCGGCGCCGGCGCGGGCTGGGCCTGGCGCAACGCCGGCTCGATCATCCCCGAGGGCGACCTGGCCCTCGACCAGATCAAGCCGACGGCGATCCAGCTCGGCACGGCGGTGATGGGCGTGGCCAACTCCGACGGGCTGTCGGCGGCGACCTGCGGCACCGCCATGCTGCTGGGCCTGGTCGCCCGCGCGCGCGGCGCCGGCGGCCAGTCGATGCTGACCAGCATGCTCGCCTCGACCGCCCATGCGCTCGGCGAGGTGATGACCGAATATCCGGGCCGTCCGGAGGCTCCGATGGCGGACCCGGGGCTGCACGGCTGGAACGCGCTTTACCGGCTCTACGCGGCCGGCGACGGGGAGTGGGTGTTCCTGGCCGCGCCCAGCCCGCGCGAGTGGGCGCGCTTCACCGGCGCGCTGCCCGATGGCGCGGGGCTTGCCGCCGACCCCCGCTTCGCCACGCCGCAGGCGCGCGCGCAGAACGACGCGGCGCTCGCCGGCGAGCTGGAGTCCGCCTTCCGCAGCCGCCCGGCGCGCGACTGGGAGACGCTGATGCGCGCCGCCGACGTGGCCTGCGTGGAGTGCGCTCGCGGGCCTGTGGAGGCCAACTACATGGACGAGGGCAGCCTCGGCCAGCTGCAGGGCTATGTGACCCAAGGGCGCCACCCGATCCTCGACGAGGTCCCGCGGCTGAAGGCGCTGTTCCAGTTCTCGCGCTCGGCGACCTGCGCCGGAGACGCCGGCCTGGTCGGCCAGGATTCCGAAAAAGTTCTGCGGGATTATGGCTATAGCGCCGACGAGGTCTCGGCTCTTGCGCAGGAAGGTGTCATACTGGTCGGATGACGCCGCGGCGCGGGGCGGTTCGGCCGCGGGCTAAGGCATCTGCGAGCGCGGGGTCTGGACGGCGACCACCTCCAGGCTCTAAAGCGGACGCGCGAAATTGTCTGATGCAGGAGCGCGCGCCCCTTAGAGGGACGCCTCCACCCGCGAGGAAACCACTTATGGAATTGAAGCCCGGATCTCGTTGGAAGAGCCCGGTTTGCGACACGGAAGTCGTCATCGTGCGTCCGTCGAAAACCCCGGTCAGCCTGGAATGCGGCGGCCATCCGATGCTGCCGCACGGCTCCGCGCCCGCCGAGGGCCTGGCGCTCGCCGCCGACTTCTCGGCCGGCAGCCAGGTCGGCAAGCGCTACTCCGACGACGAGACCGGGCTCGAAGTGCTGTGCACCAAGGGCGGCGCCGGTTCGCTGTCGATCGACGGCCGCCCGATCGGCGAGAAGGAAGCCAAGAAGCTTCCGGCCTCGGACTAAGCCGAATGCATACGGCGCTTCTGCTGGAGATGGCGTCCGACGCGGCGCCGGACCGGGTGATCCTGGGCGAGCTTGCGGACGGCATCACCTTCGCCGAGCTCGCCGGCCGCGCCCGCGGGGCCGCCGCCTGGCTTTTGGGACATCCCGGCGAGACCATCGTCTACCTGGGCCTGAACGGGCCGAGCCTGCCGGTCGCGATCTTCGCCTCGGGCCTGCTGGCCAAGCCGTTCGCCCCGATCAACTACCGCCTGGCCGACAACGAGCTGCGCAAGCTGCTGGCCCGCACGGCGCCCTCGGTGGCCATCGTCGACGACGACATGCTGCCGCGCGTTGAGGGGACCGCCGGGGTGACCCTGGTCCCGCTGAGCGCGTTCAAAGCGGCCTGCGAAGATCCGGCGCACCGTAATGGCGAGCTGCCCTTCGTCGATCCCGACATCGGCGTGCTGCTGTTCACCAGCGGCACCACCGGCGAGCCGAAGGCCGCGGTGCTGCGTCACCGCAACCTGACCTCCTATGTGATCTCGACGGTGGAGTTCCTGGGCGCCGACGCCGACGAGGCGGCCCTGGTGAGCGTGCCGCCGTACCATATCGCCGGCATCTCCGCGATTCTGACCGGCATCTACGGCGGCCGGCGCATCGTCCACATGCCGGCCTTCACGCCCCAGGACTGGGTCGCAACGGCGGCCCGGGAGAAGATCACCCACGCCATGGTGGTCCCCACCATGCTGAGCCTGATCCTCGACATAATCGAGCAGCGCGGCGAGAAGCTGGCGCACCTGAAGGCGCTTTCCTACGGCGGTGGCCGGATGCCCCAGGTGGTCATCGAGCGGGCGATGAAGCTCCTGCCGCACGTCGACTTCGTCAACGCCTACGGCCTGACCGAGACCAGCTCCACCATCGCGGTGCTGGGCCCCGACGACCACCGCGCGGCGATGTCGTCGAAGGACCCGAAGGTGCACCGCCGCCTCGGCTCGGTGGGCAAGCCGCTGCCGGCGCTGGAGCTGGAGATCCGCGGGCCCGACGGCGAAGTGCTGCCCGCCGGCGTCGCCGGCGAGATCTATGTCCGCGGCGAGCAGGTGGCCGGGGAGTACCTTTCGAAGAAGGTCATCCGCGAGGACGGCTGGTTCCCCACCAACGACAGCGGCTGGATGGACGAGGACGGCTACCTCTTCGTCGAAGGCCGGCTGGACGACGTCATCGTCCGCGGCGGCGAGAACATGTCGCCGGGCGAGATCGAGGACGTGCTGCGCCAGCACCCGAACGTCGGCGACGTGGCCGTGCTCGGCATCCCCGACGACTACTGGGGCGAGCGGGTGGCGGCGGTCGTGGTGCCGAAGGACGGCAAGCCCTCGACCGAGGAGCTGGCGGCCTGGGTCAAGGCGCGGCTGCGCTCCACCAAGACCCCCGAGGTCTGGGAGTTCCGCGAAGCGCTGCCGTACAACGACACCGGCAAGCTGCTGCGCCGCCTGCTGAAGGCCGACCTCACCAAGCCCGCCCAGCTGACCGCCGTCTGACGGAGGGTCCGGCGCTGTCGCAAGCCCAGGCGCCCAGCGGGCTTCTCCAGGACCTGGCGGAGCTCGGCGGGACCGGGCTCTGCGTGGTCGAGCTCGACGGGGACGGCGACGCGTCCGAAGGCCCTGGGCTGGTGCGGGTGGGCGTCCACCGCGCAGGCCCGCCTCCGGCCGGCGACATCGAGGCCTTCGACATCCTGCTGAGCGCCGATCCGGACGCGCCGCGGCCCTGGGTGGGGATCGCGCCGGAGCGGCTGGACGAGACGCTGGCGCATCTGCACGCCGTGACGGCCGACCAGCCGGCGGCGGCGACCGTGGCGGCGCAGGTGCTGCGCATGACCCTGAGCCTCGGCTTCGAAGACGCGCTCGCCCTGGAATCCCTGGGCTATTCCATGCTGCTGGCGAGCGAGCGCTTCCGCGCCTGGCGCGCCGCCACGCCCGTGCGCGACCGCGGCGACGCCGATCAGCCGCGGGTCGCCGTCTCGCGCGACGACCAGGGGATCTCGATCCGGATGACCCGGCCCGGCGCGCGCAACGCCGTCGACGCCCGGATGCGCGACGCCCTCTTCGAGGCGCTTGAGTTCGCCCGCCTCGATCCGGACCAGGCTCCGGTGGTGCTGACCGGCGAGGGGCCGTCCTTCAGCGCCGGCGGCGACCTGGACGAGTTCGGCAGCTTCGGCGACCCGGCCCAGGCCCACCTGGTCCGCGTGCTGCGCATGCCGGTGCGCCTGGTCTGGGCGCTGCGCGAGCGGATCAGCGCGCGGGTGCAGGGCGCTTGCGTCGGCGCAGGCGTCGAGATGCCCGCCGGCGCCGGCCGGGTGATCGCAGCGCCCGACGCCCACTTCCGCCTGCCGGAGGTGGCCATGGGGCTGATCCCGGGCGCCGGCGGCACCGCCTCCATCCCGCGCCGGATCGGCCGCCGGCGGGCCTGCTTCATGGCGATCTCCGGCCTGGACGTTGACGCCCGGACGGCGCTTCGCTGGGGGCTGGTGGACGCCGTGGAGCCCTGAGGCGCGATGAACCCGGTCGCTGGACCGCTGCGGAGCCTCGCCGCGCGCATCGCCGAGCGTTCGGCCAAGCTCGGCCGGCGCGTGGAGGTCGACCTGGCCGCGGTCGCCGATCGGCGCGGGCTGCTCAAGCTGGGCCGGCCCGGCCTCTGGTCGCCCAACCGCGCCTGCCGGCTGGTGCAGACGGCGGACGGCTGGATCGCCGTCAACCTCGCCCGTGAGGAAGACCTGGGTCTGATCCCGGCGTGGCTGCAGCGCGACGTTGCCAGCGACCCCTGGCCCGCCATCCTGGCCAGCGCCCGCCAGCGGCCCTGGCGGGCGCTGGTGGCCGACGCGCGGCTGCTCGGCCTGCCGGTTGGTGGGGTGGGGGAGGTGACCGCCGGCGGCATGGAGGCGCCGCTGGTCGCCGTCGGCGCGGCCGCCGCGCGCCCACGGCAGGCGCTGCTGGTTGTGGACCTCTCCAGCCTGTGGGCCGGGCCGCTCTGCGGCGCGGTGCTGGCGCAGGCGGGGGCGAGCGTCACCAAGGTTGAGAGCCTCTCGCGGCCCGATCCCAGCCGGACCTCGACGCCGGAGCTCTTCCGCCGGCTGAACGGAGCCAAGGCCGAGCTCGCCCTCGACTTCGCCGACCCCGGCGCGCCCCTGCGGCTGCGCGAGATGATCCTGGGGGCCGCCGTGGTCATAACCAGCGCCCGGCCGCGGGCCTTCGCG
>JAQGIJ010000142.1 GCA_028291285.1 Phenylobacterium sp.
GGCTGTGCAACGGCCTGCGCGACGAGCGCGAGCCGGACCGGCCCCCGGCCAAGGACCTCTATTCGGTGGAGAACCTGCCGACCCGCCAGGAGCTGGCGCGCTACTACGCCGCCGGCACGGGCCGGGATATCAGCCACTTCGACTACTATCTGATCCTGGCCATGTTCAAGGGCGGCTGCATCCTCGAGTACAAGGTGGCCCAGTCGGCCGCGGGCATCCTCTCGAAGGAGACCGGCGAGCTCTTTTCCCGCCTGGTGCTCGGCAACTTCGCCGAGGGCGAGCGGCTGGCCAGGCGGGCGGCCTGAGCGCCCAGACGCGGTCTTTGCCTCGTCGTCGATCTGGCGCAGAGTGCCGCCGACAACCAAGGCCGGGGCGGGCGTCACCGGCGGGAGGAAGCTACAGATGGCCTCGCAAAGCTCGGCCGCGAAACGCGGCGGCTGGTACCACGGCTGGAACATCGTAGCGGTCTGCGTGCTCTCGCAGGTCGCCTCCATGGGCCTGCCGCTGAACGCCTTCTCGCTGTTCCTGCGCGACTGGTCGACGCAGCTGCACACGCCGATCAGCTCATTCCAGCTGGCGCAGCCGGCGTTCGGCCTGGTCACGGCGGGCATCGCGCCGTTCGTCGGGATCTTCGCCGACAAATATCCTTCACGATGGCTGTTCGGCGGGGCGCTGGTGGCCATGGCGGTGTTCTGCCTGGCGATGGGATCGGTGACGGCGCCCTGGCAGATCATCGCGCTCTACGCCGTGATCCTGCCGTTCGCCATCGGCTTCTCCACCGCGATCCCGAGCAACGCCCTGGTGTCGCGCTGGTTCGTCCGTCGGGTGGGGCTGGCGATGGGGCTGACCGCCTTCGGCCTGGGCCTCGGCGGCGTGGTCCTGCCGCCGATCGTCGCCGAGGTGCTGCCGACGCTCGGCTGGCGGGCGGTTTGGCGGATCGGCGGGGTGGTAATCGCCCTGGTGGTCGTGCCCGTGGTCCTCTTCGTGCTGCGCGACCGGCCCTCAGAAGAACGCGACGGCCTGCACTACCTCACCGGCGCCGCCGGGGCGGCGCACCACCACGGCCACGGCGGCGGAACGCTGCGCTCGCGCGACGTCTTCAAGCGTCGGAACTTCTGGCTGCTGCTGGGCGTGTTCCTGCCGATCCTGGCGGCCTACCAGGGCGTGGCCCTGAACCTGGCGCCGATCGTCCGCAGCCACGGCTTCAGCGCCCAGGCGGCCGGCGGCTTCATCTCCATGC
The DNA here is from genome assembly GCA_028291285.1 of Phenylobacterium sp. The sequence goes on from JAQGIJ010000142.1 coordinate 1,241, forward strand.
TGAGCATCGCCCACCTCATCGCCACCCTGGCGACTGGCATCCTGGCCGACCGCTTCGGCAATCGCCCGCCGCTGGTGGGCCTGGCGCTGATCACCGCAGTTGGGATCGTCGTCCTGGCCGTCGCGCCGCCCAGCTTCGCCACGCTGAGCGTCGGCATGATCCTGGTCGGCCTGGCCGGCGGCGTCTGGACCCTGCTCGCCTCGGCCATGGCCGTGGAGTTCGGGGCGGAGGGCTTCGGCCGCGCCTTCGGCGTGGTGGCCGCCTTCAGCCCGCTGGGCATCCTGGCGGGCTTCACCGTCGCCAAGGGCCAGGAGACCACGGGCAGCTACGGCCCGCCGCTGCTGATCTTCGCGGTGCTGGCGCTGGTGGGGGCGGCGCTGGGCGCCCTGATGCGCGAGCGCCGCGGCGGCCACCCGACGCCGGCCGAGAAACAGGCCGCCGTCGAGGAGGCGGTCACCCCGCTGGCGTGAGGCGAGGGGCGCACCGAGCCTGAGTGGGCGCGATGACGACCCCGCGCCTCCGCCGCTTCGGCGAGAGGGCTACGATCAGGCGTCCGCGCGGCCCACGATGGCCACCGCGCTGACGTTCTGGCTCGGCATGCCGCCCAGGTTGTGCGACAGGCCGAACACCGGCGGCTCCTTGCGCTGGCGCTCGCCCGCGCGGCCGAGGATCTGCAGGTAGTTCTCGTAGATCATCCGCAGGCCCGAGGCGCCGATCGGGTGACCGAAGCACTTCAGCCCACCGTCGATCTGGCAGGGGATGGCGCCATCGGCGTCGAACACGCCGTCCAGCACGTCCTTCACCGCCCCGCCCTCGGCGCTGACGCCCAGGTCCTCCATGGTCACCAGCTCGGTGATCGAGAAGCAGTCGTGGACCTCCATCAGCGACAGCTGCTTGCGCGGATCGGTGATGCCGGCTTCCTGGTAGGCCCGGGCCGCGGCGATGCGGGTGGTGTGCAGATAGCTGCCGTCCCAGCCGGCGCCCTGCAGCTCCCAGCCGTTGGACACCGACAGCTGCAACGCCTTGACCGTGACCAGGTCCATCTTGCCCAGCGAGCGGGCGATCTCGGGAGTGGTGACGATGGCGCAGGCCGCGCCGTCGGACACGCCGCAGCAGTCGAACAGGCCAAGCGGCTCGGCGATCATCGGGGCGTTCATCGCCTGCTCTTCGGTGATCGGCTTGCGCAGGTGGGCCTTGGGGTTCTTGGCGCCGTTGGCGTGGCTCTTCACCGAGACGTGGGCGATGGCGCGCTTCAGGTCGTCATAGGAGACGCCGTGCTTGGCGCGATAGGCGGCCGCCAGCTGGGCGAAGTTGCCGGGCGCAGAGCCCACCACGCCCACCATGTCGAAAGTGGTGCCGCGGGTGCGGACCGGCAGGCCGCCGTAGCCGGTGTCCTTCAGCTTCTCGACGCCCATGGCCAGGGCGATGTCGCAGGCGCCCGAGGCCACCGCATAGACCGCGCCGCGGAAGGCGTCGGTGCCGGAGGCGCAGTAGTTCTCCACCTTGGTCACCGAGATGTTCGGCAGCCGCAGCGCCACCGACAGCGGAATGCCGCTGGGGCCGATGTTCTGGCTGTCGAAC
>JAQGIJ010000162.1 GCA_028291285.1 Phenylobacterium sp.
GGCCAGGACCCGGCGACCTTCTGCGCGGCCCAGCACACCGTCCAGCACGACCTCGGCCGCCGGTTCGGCCTCTCCTGGGACCACTTCGGCCGCTCCTCCTCGCCGCAGAACCACCGGCTCACCCAGCGCTTCGCCCAGACGCTCTGGGAGGCGGGCTTCATCGAGGAGCGGGTCACCCAGCAGGTCTATTCCAACGCCGACAAGCGCTTCCTGCCGGACCGCTACGTGATCGGCACCTGCCCGCACTGCGGCTATGAGGCGGCGCGCGGCGACCAGTGCGAGAACTGCACCCGCGTGCTCGATCCCGCCGACCTCTTGCGCCCGCGCTCCGCCGTCTCCGGCTCGCCGGACATCGAGATCCGCGGCTCCAAGCACCTGTTCCTGCGCCAGAGCCTGTTCGCCGAGAAGCTGCGCGCCTGGATCGAGGGCAAGCGCGGCCAGTGGCCGCTGCTGGTGACCTCGATTGCGCTGAAGTGGCTGGACGAGGGGCTGCAGGACCGCGGCATCACCCGCGACCTGGAGTGGGGCGTGCCGGTCAACGCCTTCGAGTGGGGTCCGAACCCGGACGGCCTGCTGCCGGATATCGAAGGGCTTTCCGGCAAGGTCTTCTACGTCTGGTTCGACGCGCCGATCGAGTACATCGCCGCCACCTGGGAATGGGCCGACCGCCGCGCGGCGGAAGCCGGGCGCGGCCCGGCCGAGGAGGTGGACTGGCAGCGCTGGTGGCGCGGCCCGGCCGCGGCCGACGTCACCTATGTGGAGTTCATGGGCAAGGACAACGTGCCCTTCCACACCGTCGGCTTCCCCTGCACCCTGATCGGCGTCAACGAGCGGCGCGACGTCGAGGGCAAGTGGCAGGAGGTCAATCCGGAGCCGTGGAAGCTGGTCGATCAGCTGAAGGGCTTCAACTGGCTGGACTATTACGGCGGCAAGTTCTCCACCTCGCAGAAGCGCGGGGTGTTCATGGACCACGCGCTGGAGCTGCTGCCGGCCGACTACTGGCGCTGGTGGGTCGTCGCCAACACCCCGGAGACCTCGGACTCGACCTTCGCCTGGGAGCCGTTCCAGGCGCAGGTGAACGCCGACCTGGCCGACGTGCTGGGCAACTTCGTCAACCGCATCTGCAAGTTCGCCGAGAACCGCTTCGAGGGCGTGGTTCCCGAGGGCGGCGGTCCGGGCCCGCTGGAGGCGAAGCTGGAGGACGAGGTGCTGGCCAAGCTGCGCGAGCTCACCGGCTTCATGGAGGACCGCGAGTTCCGCAAGAGCGCCACGGCGCTTCGCCAGCTGTGGGTGCTGGGCAACCAGTACCTCACCGAGGCGGCGCCCTGGACGGCGATCAAGACCGACCGCGACCGGGCGGCCGTGGCGGTGCGCTACGGCCTCAACCTCGTGGCGCTGTTCGCCAAGGTCAGCGAGCCCTTCGTGCCCTTCGCCGCCGAGAAGATCGCGCTGGCGGTGGGCGAGCCCTTCCCCGGCCGCTGGCCGGCGCTGGATGGGGCGAGCACGCTGAGCCTGCTCGAGCCCGGCCGCCGGATCCAGGCGCCGGAGGTGCTCTTCCGCAAGGTCGAGGACGCCCAGGTCGCCGAGTGGCGCGAACGCTTCGGCGGCCCCGAGGTCGTGGCGGCCTGACGGCCACCTGGATCCGTCATGGCCCTTCTCCCCCTGCGGAAGAAGGAACTCCGGGCGCCTTCAGCGCTCCGGCTTGATGTCCAGGGGAGCTGGGACCACGCGGTTGTACTGCTGGGTCTTGCCGAGGTCCTCGACCAGGTCGCGATGGCCGATCCACATCATGTGCAGGGCGACGTAGAGGACGATCAGCAGGCCGGCGTAGCCGATCCAGCGATGGCGGTGCAGCAGCCGCGCGATCCAGCTCGCTGCGACGCCCATCAGGGCCACCGAGAGCAGCAGCCCCACCACCAGGACGGCGGGATGCTCGCGCGCCGCGCCCGCCACCGCCAGCACATTGTCCAGCGACATGGAGATGTCGGCGACCAGGATCTGGCCGAAGGCGCTGCGGAAGGATGTGGTGCGGAGCGCCGCAGCCGGCGCGGCGCCGTTCAGCACCGCCTGGGCCTGGGCTTCCTCGGCGACACCCTGGGCGCGCAGCTCGCGCCACATCTTCCAGCAGACCCACAAGAGCAGCAGCCCGCCCGCGAAGAGCAGGCCGATTATGCCCATGAGCTGGGTCGTGACGACGGCGAAGGCGATGCGGATGAGCACCGCGGCCGCCAGCCCCCAGACGATCACCCGGCGGCGCTGGTGCGCCGGCAGGCCCGCGGCGACCACGCCGACCGCGACCGCGTTATCCCCGGCCAGCACCAGGTCGATGATCAGGACCTGGAGGAAGACGCCGAGCGCGCCGGTGCTGAGCAGGCTCTGCCACATCGGCCCTCAATGCGCGAGCCGCGCGCCCAGGGCAATGGCGAGCTCAGCCGCGCGGGCGCGCGGCCTCGTAGAGCGCCACGGCCGCGGCGGCCGAGACGTTCAGGCTGTCGAATCCGCCCGGCATGGGGATGCGGGCCAGCTCGTCGCAGTGCTCGGCCACCAGTCGGCGCAGGCCTTCGCCTTCCGACCCCAGCACCAGGACGACGGGTGATCCGTCCAGCACGTCCGCAAGGTCGCGCTCGGCCGCGCCGGTCAGGCCCACGGCCCGCCAGCCGAGCTCGGTCAGGATCTCCAGCGCGCGGGAGAGGTTCACCACCCGGGCCACCGGCATGCGATCCACCGCGCCTGCGGCCGCCTTCACCAGCGCCCCGGTGAAGCGCGGGGCGTGCCGGTCCTGCAGGACCACGCCCTTGGCGCCGAACGCCGCGGCCGAGCGCAGGATGGCGCCCACGTTCTGCGGATCGGTGACCTGGTCGAGCATCAGCAGGACCGCGCCCGGCGTGGGCTCGAACGCCTCCAGCCCAGCCGGTTCCAGCGCCCCGGCCTGCAGGGCCACGCCCTGGTGCACGGCGCCCTGCGGCAGGGCCTGGGCGATCCGCGCATTGTCGGCCGTCTCCAGCGCCTCCTGCGAGCCGAACTTCGCCTCGATCTGGCGCGCGCGCTCGGCCGTGGCGAGCAGGCGCAGCGGCGCGCCGCGGGCCGGATTTTGCAGCGCCGCCTCGACCGCGTGCCAGCCCCAGATCCAGTCCTCGGCGGGGCTCTCCGGACGCCTCTGGAAGCGGGCCTGGCCATGCGGCTTTCGCCCCTTTCGGGCGTCGTTGCGTTCAGAATGCGAGGCCACTATAAGACGCGCTCCAAATTGGGGCCCTCGAGCGGGACCTCCGGTCGGCGACCCTGTGGGCGGGCTCTTAGCACCGCATCGGGGGCGGCGCGGAGGGCTTTCGTTCCAAGCCTCGAGGCGGCTTCGTGCGCGCGGGGGAATGTCCCGAGTGGCAAAGGGGGCGGACTGTAAATCCGCTGCTGTAATGGCTTCGTAGGTTCGAGTCCTACTTCCCCCACCACGCGCCGAAGCAACACGTTGAGAGGTGCGGCGCGGCCGCCTTGGTTGGGCGGGTATAGCACAATGGTAGTGCAGCAGCCTTCCAAGCTGAGGATGCGGGTTCGATTCCCGCTACCCGCTCCAAGCTCTCGCAATCTGGTTTAACGAACGCCGGCAGGACCCTGATGGCCAAAGAGAAGTTTCTTCGCAACAAGCCGCACTGCAAC
>JAQGIJ010000176.1 GCA_028291285.1 Phenylobacterium sp.
TGGTCACGGTGTTGGTCACGCCCGTGCAGTTCAAGGTGGCCGGCGTATGGTCGACGTCGCAGGCCACCAGCGCGGCCTCGGCGCCCGCCTGGGCCGAGGCGCTCACTTCCGAGGCCTGGTAGGCGTAGCGCCCGACGTCCGCCGCGTTCATCGCCCCGACGATCAGCAGCGTGCCGACGCCGGCCAGCTCGAGGGCCGCGGTCCCGCGCTGGTCGCGGGCGAAGCGCCGCAACAGCCGACCCATGCTCACGACACCAGCTTGCCGCGGCTGGGGACCATGGCGGTGGGCAGAGTGACGCCCGCCTGGGCGCACTGCCCGTGGGCGAGGATGCTGCCCGTGCCGTTGATCAGCAGCGTGTCCACGGTCAGTGAGAAACAGGACTTGCCGTTGCTCGACTTGTTCACGGCGCCCGAGAAGGTGACGCTGGAATGCGGGAAATAGGCCACGCCGGTGAGGTCCCAGGTGGGGCTGTTGCCGGCGGCCGAGATGTCCACGCCCGAGGTCAGGTTCGGCGCCTGATAGAGCACCATGCCCGACCAGGGGCCGCTGGTCGGAGCCGCCAGGTCCAGCGTGCCGCCGCCGGTCGGAATGTGGCTGTAGCTGTTGTCGCCGGCGAAGACCACGGTCACGCCCACGCCGGCGGCGCTCTGCAGGGTGTAGCCGTTGGTGTCGAGGCTGCCGTTGTAAATCACCAGGGTGGTGTCCTGGGTGATGGTGACGTCGCTGGCCAGCTGGACGTCGCCGCAGACCGGCACCGTGTTGCTCCAGCCGACCGATCCGGAGGGATGATTGTTGCCGGAGAGCGGCGCGCCAGACTTCTTGGTGGGGATCTGGGGATAGACGCCGCCGCAGGGATCGGGCGGGATGTTGGACGCGAGACTCGCGTAGGGGTCGGCGAGGGCGGCGACGTTGGAGTGCTGGACGATGCCGCAGCCGCTGTTGGTCCCGTGCACGTCGCCGATGTCGGCGCCCAGGTTGTGCCCGTTGCAGTCCGCGCCGTTGTTGGACATCAGGTTGCAGCCCGAGAGATCGGCCTTGGGCGCGCCGTTGGTGCGCAGCGCCGGGCTGGCGCCGCTGGAGCCCAGCGCCAGGACGCAATAGGGCCGGGGCGACAGCCCCTGGACGGCCACGGCTGTGGCGCTGATGAGCTTGGCGGCCGAGCCGCCGGACGTCGCATCGCCGCGGTAGCCGGTCATCTGCGCCAGCAGCAGCGGCTCGGCGCGGCTGATGCTAACGCTGTAGCATGGGCCGGTGGCGCCGGCCGGGCAGGCTGCGGCGTTGCTGGCGCTGACCGACACCCCGCTGGCGCCGTTCTGGAAGCCGTACTGGGCCGCGACCGCGCGGGCCTCGACGTCGTAATCGGGCCCGGCGTTGCTGGCCGCCGCGATGGCGGCGGCGTCGGCGGCGTTCTGCATCGCCCGGTGGCCGGCCATCCACGACGCCGCCTCGGCGCCGACGCCGAAGGCTCCCAGGACCACGGGCAGCGAAAGGGCCGTCATCACGGCCACGTTGCCGCCCCTCGCCCGGAGGAAGCCCACGAGGAGGCCGACAAGGGCGGCGCAGGTCTTCCGGAACATCGCAAGTCCCTTCATGGACTGGGCGCAACCTAGGCCAGAGGGCTTAACAAGCTCCTGAATTGTTTCGTTAATTTGCGACCTTAAAGAGACATTCTGGTGATCGCACAACTCTTGGCTGTGCTCGCCCTCCCGGGATCAGCCGCTGGCTGAGGACGCGTTCTGGTCCTTGACCTCGCCGCGCGGAGCCGCGCGCAGGAGCGCCAGCCAGGCCAGGAAGGCGCAGGCCGCGCCGGCGCACCAGCCGGCCAGGACGTCGCTTGGCCAGTGCACCGCCAGATAGACGCGGCTGAAGCCAATGGCGAGCATCAGGACCGCCGCCAGGACGAAGACCAGGGCCTTGCTCGCGCGGCGCGGCTCCAGGCTGGCGATCAGCATGGCCAGTGTCAGATAGGTGGCGGTCGAGAGCATCGAGTGGCCGCTCGGGAAGCTCGCGGAATAGACATAGCTCCCGTGCGGCGCGAGCTCCGGGCGCGGACGGCCGTAGAGCGCCTTCAACTGTCCGCTGAGCACCTCCGCCACCACGACCGAGACCACCAGGATCAGGGCGTGGCGCCGCTTGCCGTGCAGGACGAAGGCGATGGCGGCCACCACCGTGACCAGGGTGAGCACCGTCGATCCGCCCAGCGCGGTCACGTCGCGCATCGCCTCCTGGAAGTTGAGCGAGCCGATCGGCTGGGCCGGGTCGCCCGGGACGCGCAGCATGAGCAGCAGCCGGCGGTCCAGCGCCAGGGTCTCGCCCTCGCGCACGTCCCCGCCGACGGCCAGGAAGGCCCAGGTCGCCGCGGCGGCGGCGAACAGCAGGGCCAGCGCCTGGGTCTCGATCCGGTGCAGCAGGCTTGCGAGGGGAATGCGGGCCATTGGGGGACTTCAGCCGAGGCGGGCGAAGGGAATGTTCCTGTCGAGCTTCCGTTCCAGGCCGGCCGCGAGGTCCATGCAGCGTCCCGCCCACTGAGAGCGGCGAAGCTTGCGGGCGCGGTCCCGCTGTTCCAGAAGAGCCGCCGAGCTTGAGCCAACGGGGAGGCCGCCGTGTCGCTGATCGAATACGCCCGCAGGACGCCCGACAAGCCCGCCTTCATCGGCGCGGAATCCGGCGAGACGGTCAGCTTCCGCGAGCTGAACGAGCGCTCGATCCGCCTCTCGCGGGTGCTGCGCGAGGTGCTCGAAGAGGGCGAGCGGCTGTCGCTCCTGCTCGACAACGGCCCCAGCTATTTCGTGGCCGCCTGGGCCGGGCGGCGCTCCGGGTTGCGGTTCGTGCCGATCAACTGGCACCTCGGCGTCGACGAGGCCGCCTACATCGCCGAGAACAGCGACAGCCTGGCGCTGATCGCCAGCCCGCGCCTCGCCGAGGTGGCGCGGAACATCGCCGAGCGCCTGCCGCACCTGAAGCTGCTGCTCTCCGACGGCGAGCCGTTCGGCAGCTTCGCCTCGCTGAGCGCGGCGATCGCCGCGGCGCCGGCCGAGCCGCTGCCGAAGGAGACCGAAGGCGTCTACATGTTCTACTCCTCGGGCACGACGGGCCAGCCCAAGGGGATCCTGCGGGCGCTGAACGGCCAGCCGTTCGGCGCCAGGCTCGGCATCGAGGCTCTGCAGGCCGCCTTCTTCCTGTTCGACGAGGACACCCGCTTCTACAGCCCAGCCCCGCTCTACCACGCCGCCCCGCTCGGCTGGTCGATGGGCTGCCAGAACCTCGGCGGCACGGCGGTGGTGGCGCCGCGCTTCGACGCCGAAGCCACGCTCCGCCACATCGAGACGCACAGGATCACCCACGCGCAGTTCGTGCCGACCCATTTCGTGCGCCTGCTGCAACTGCCGCAGGCGGTGCGGGCGAAGTACGACGTCTCCAGCCTGAAGATGGTGGTCCACGCCGCAGCCCCCTGTCCGGTGGAGGTCAAGGAGCAGATGATGGCCTGGTGGGGGCCGGTGATCTACGAATACTACGGCGCGAGCGAGGGCGCCGGCTTCACCGCCATCACGCCGCGGGAGTGGCTGGCGCACAAGGGCTCGGTGGGTAAGCCGATGACCGGCGGCCTGCACATCGTCGACGACGAGGGCCGCGAGCTGCCGCCCGGCGAGGTCGGGCACCTGGCCTTCGAGGGGTCCGAGCGCTTCGAGTACCACAAGGAGCCCGCCAAGACGGCCGAGTTCTTCGACCAGCGGGGTTGGTCGCGCCCCGGCGACATGGGCTACGTCGACGCCGACGGCTACCTCTACCTGAGCGACCGGGCGAGCCACATGATCATCTCGGGCGGGGTGAACATCTATCCGCAGGAGAGCGAGGCGGTGCTGACCCTGCACCCGGCGGTGCGCGACGTGGCCGTCATCGGGGTCCCCGACAAGGAGTTCGGCGAGGCGGTGAAGGCGGTGGTCGAACCCGCGC
>JAQGIJ010000232.1 GCA_028291285.1 Phenylobacterium sp.
TCGCCCGCGCCGAGCGCCGCGAGCGTCGAAGCGGCGTCCCAGTTCCAGCCCCCGTCGGACATCGATCGCGAAAGAACCCCCGGCGCCGGTCGGCTAGACCGACACCCCCTCGTCCGGGCTCTCGAGCGCGCTGTAAGGCGTGATCTGGCCGAACAGCACATGATCACGCCAGACGCCGTTAATTTTCAGATAAGCTTTGGCGGCGCCTTCCTCGGCGAAGCCCGCCCGCAGCAGCAGGGTGCGCGACGGCCCGTTCTCCGGGATGCAGGCGGCCTCCAGCCGGTGCAGGCCGAGCGTGCGGAAGGCGAAGTCGCAGAGCGCCTTGACCGCCGACAGCGTATGCCCCTGGCGGGTGAACGGGCGGCCGCACCAGTAGCCCACCGAGCCCATCTGCGCGACGCCGCGACGGACGTTGGAGAGCGTGATGCCCCCGGTCAGCGCGTCGTCGGCGCCGCGGAACACGAAGAACGGGAAGGCGGCGCCCAGGTCGCGGTCGCGGGCGTAGGCGGTGAGCCGCCGGCGGAAGGCCGCGCGGGTCAGGTCGTCGGTCGGCCAGGTGGGCTCCCAGGGCTGCAGGAAGCTCCGCGAGGTCGCGCGCAGGTCGCGCCATTCGCCATAGTCCCCCGCCCGCGGCGGACGCAGGTACACGCGCTCGCACTCCAGGCGGAGCCCGCTCTCCGGCGCGATCCAATCCAGCAACGCCATCCCCGAAGCGTCGTCCTTTTGCCGCCCGCGATCAAGTTTCGTGCTTGCGGCCTGCGCTAGCCGAACAGCGCCTTCTCGAACGCCCCCGCCGCCTTCAGCGAGGCGCGGGGGCCGAGCACGGCGACGGCGGTGCGGCGGGCGTCGAGGATTTTCTGCGTCAGGCGCACGAGGTCGTCGGCGATCACGGCGTCCACCTCGGCCCCCACCTCCGCCGGATCGAGCGTGCGGCCGAAGATCAGCACCTGGCCGGCGGCCTGTTCGGCGCGGGCCAGCGGCTGCTCCCTGGCCATGAACATCGAGCCCTTCAGCTGGGCCTTGGCGCGGGCGAGCTCGCCTGGGCTCACCGGCGTGGTCATCGCCAGGAGCTCGCGGGCGACCACCTCGGCAAGCTCGACCGCGTGCTCGGCCGCGCAGCCGGCGAAGACGCCCAGCACGCCGACGTCGGCATAGGTCTCGCAATAGGCGTCGACGGCGTAGGCCAGGCCGCGCTTCTCGCGCGCCTCCTGGAACAGCCGGGACGCCATGCCGCCGCCGAGAATCTCCGCCAGCAGCCGCAGGGCGAAATAGTCCGGGTCGAGCACGCCGACCGCGGGCAGCAGCAGCACGAGGTTGGCCTGCTCCAGCCGCTTGGCGGTGGGGCGCAGGCCGCCGTGGAAGGCCGCCGGCTGCGGGGCGGGCGCCTCGGCGGCGCGCTGCGGCTGGCCGAAGTCGCGTTCGGCGAGCCTGAGCACCTCGTCCTCGTCCACCGCGCCGGCGGCGCTGACGATCAGGGTGTCGGGCGAATAGAGCGCCGCGCGCCAGGCGCCGAGCGTCTCCGGCGTGGCGGCGCCGATGGAGGCGGGCGTCCCCAGGATCGGCCGGCCCAGCGACTGGCCCTCGAAGGCGGCGGCCTGCGCCAGCTCGAAGACCAGGTCGTCGGGGGTGTCGGCGGCCTCGGCGATCTCCTGGCCGACGACCTGCTTCTCGCGCTCGAGGTCGCCCTCGTCCATGTGCGGCCGCAGCACCAGGTCGGCGACGACGGCGCAGCCCAGGTCGAGGCCGCCCTTCAGGGCGCGCACCTGGAAACTGGTCCGCTCGTAGCCGGTGGCGGCGTTGATGTGCCCGCCCTCGCCCTCGATGGCCTCGACGACGGCGCGGGCCGAGCGCCCGCCGGCGCCCTTGAAGACCATGTGCTCCAGGAGGTGCGACCAGCCGGAGCGGACCTCGTCCTCGCTGCGCGCGCCGCGGCCGGACACCACCGACAGCGCCACCGTCTGCAGACCGGCGATGGGATCGCACACCACGCGCACGCCATTGGCGAGGCGGTGCACGCGGGGCGTGGCCGCCTCAGGCTTCGGCGAAAGCGCGGACATAGCCCTTGATCGTCTCCGTCTCAGCCGGCAGCCGCTCGAAGCGCTCCACCCGGTCCGCCAGGTCCGCCGCGCCGCGCGGCAGCTGCGGGGTCACGCCGGAGACCTTGGCGACGTCCTCCGGGAATTTGGCGGCATGCGCCGTCGAGAGCACCACCACCGGGCCGGGCGTATCCGCCGCGCGGGCGAGCGCGGCCACGCCCACCGCCGTATGCGGGTCGATCAGCGCCCCGGTGGCGTCAAGCGTCGAGACGATGGCCCGCGCGGTCTCGTCCTCGCTGACGCCGACGCCGCGGAACATCTGGCGCATCTGGGCCAGCGCGTCCGCCGGCACGTCGATGGCGCCGGTCTGGTTGAAGCCTTCGAAGGCCTTGGCGGTGGCGGCGGCGTCGCGGCCGGTCGTCTCGAAGAACAGCCGCTCGAAGTTGGAGGCCGACTGGATGTCCATGGCCGGGCTCATGGTGGCGCGCACCTGGCCGCGGACGTAGCGGCCGGTCTCGAAGGCCGCCGCCAGGATGTCGTTGGCGTTGGTGGCGACCACGATGCGGCCGATCGGCAGGCCCATGCGGCTGGCCACGAAGCCGGCGAAGGCGTCGCCGAAGTTGCCGGACGGCACGCAGAAGCTCACCGGCCGGTACGGCGCGCCCAGGGCCACGGCGCTGGTGAAGTAGTAGACCGCCTGCGCCGCGATGCGGGCGAAGTTGATCGAGTTGACGCCGGAGAGGTCCACCGCCTGGCGCAGGCTCTTGTCCTGGAAGGCCTGCTTCACGATCGCCTGGCAGTCGTCGAAGGTGCCGCGCACCGCCACGCAGCTGACGTTGGCCTCGGACGCCGTGGTCATGAAGCGCCGCTGCACCTCGCTGATCCGCCCTTCGGGGAACAGCGCGACCACCTTGACGTGCTTGCGGCCGCGGAAGGCCTCCACCGCCGCCCCGCCGGTGTCGCCGGAGGTGGCGCACAGGATGGTCTGGACGCGGTTCTGCTGGCCCAGCACGTGGTCGTAGAGACGCGCCAGGATCTGCATGGCCACGTCCTTGAAGGCGAGGCTGGGACCATGGAAGAGCTCGGCCATGAAGGCGTTCGGAGCGATCTGCACCAGCGGCACGACGGCGGCGTGCTTGAAGCTGGCGTAGGCCTCGCGGGACATCTCGGTGAGGGTAGCGGCCGGGTTCTCGTCGCCGGCGAAGGCGACGATCACCGCGGGAGCCACCTCGTGGTAGGGCCGCCCCGCGAAGCCGGCGATCTCGTCGCGCGTGAACTGCGGCCAGGCTTCCGGCACATAGAGGCCGCCGTCCGGCGCCAGCCCCGCCAGCACCGCATCGACGAAGCCGACCGCCGGCGCGTCGCCGCGCGTCGAGACGTAGCGCATCTAGACCTTCCGCCTTCTTGCGAGCATGGCGGCATAGACGCCGACCAGGGCCGCGGCAAGGCCGAACCAGGTGAGCGCGTACTCCAGGTGGCGGTTCGGGATCTCCGCCGGCAGCGGCGCGGGGACCAGATCCTTGAAGTTCGGATTCGTCGGCGTCTCGGCGAACAGGAAGATCGGCGCAGGCTGCGGGGCGCCGAGCGCACGGCCCATCGCCGGGATGTCGCGGGAGAACCAGCGGCCGCCCGCCAAATTGTTCTTCGGCGTCACGAAGCTGGCGCGATCGGGAGTGCGCAACACGCCTGTCAGCTCCACCGGCGCGGTGTCGGCGCGGTCCACCGGCGGGCGGGCCGTGATGGTGTCCGGCACGAAGCCGCGGTCGACGAGGATGCTGCGGTAGCGCGCGCTCGCCACCTCGCAGGCCGAGACGAGGCGCCAGCCGGCCGCGCCGTCCTTCAGCCCGTAGAGCTCGAGGAAGGGCGCGGCGGCGAGCCCGGCGCAGGCCACGCGGACGCGGGTGAAGCTCACGTCGCGGCCGTGCGCCAGGGCGTCCAGCACCGGCTCCAGCGGCCGGGCCGGGGCGGTCCGCAGGGCGGCGATGTGGGCGAGCAGCCCCTCCTTCCACTTCAGCCGCTGCAGCTGCCAGACGCCGAGCGCGATCAGCAGCGCCAGCGCGATGGCCGTGGCGATCGTCAGGCCGACGGGGAAGCCGGAGGCGTGCGCCGGCGGCTGCGCGCGGGGCGGCAGCTGCGGCTCCCAGCTCTCAGCCATGGCGCGCTTCGGAGGCCTTGTTCTTGAACTGCGAGGCCAAGAGCAGGCCCTTGGTCGGCCTGAGCAGCGCGAGGCAGATGACCAGGGTGGCGGGGAGCCACAGCACCAGGTGCACCCAGACGGGCGGGTGCACGGCGATCTCGGTGATCAGGGCGGAGAAGGCCACGATGAAGCCGGCGATCAGGATCACGAACACCGCCGGCCCGTCGCCGCTGTCGGCCTTGGCGAGGTCGAAGCCGCAGGCCTCGCAGCGAGGCGACACCTTGAGGAAGCCCTCGAACAGGTGTCCCTCGCCGCAGTTCGGACAGCGCCCCCTGAGACCCGCCAGGAACGGGTTGGGCGCCGCGCTCATCTCAGCCGCCCGAGGCGCCGAAGATCACGTAGATGAAGGCGAACAGGAACAGCCACACCACGTCGACGAAGTGCCAGTACCAGGCCGCCGCCTCGAAGCCGAAATGCTTCTGCGGGGTGAAGCCGCCGGCCATCAGCCGGGCCAGGCAGACGATCAGGAACAGGGTGCCGATCAGCACGTGGAAGCCGTGGAAGCCGGTGGCCATGAAGAAGGACGAGCCGTAGAGGCCGGCGTTGGTCGCCTCGGCGTTGAAGAAATACTTGTGCTCGATGATGTGGTGGTACTCGTAGGCCTGCACCGAGGTGAACATGATACCCAGCACGATGGTGAGGGCCAGACCGATCTTGGCGCCCTTGCGGTCGCCCTGCTGCAGGGCGTGGTGGGCCCAGGTGACCGTGGTGCCGGACAACAGCAGGGTGAGCGTGTTGACCAGCGGCAGGTGCCAGGCCGGCACCGTCTCCACCCCGTGCGGCGGCCACTGGGCCCAGGCCGTGCGCACCTCGTCGATCGACGACAGGGTGCGGTGGTGGTGGAACAGGGCCATCTCGAAGAAGACCCAGAACCACGCCACGAAGAACATCACCTCCGAGGCGATGAACAGGATCATGCCGTAGCGCAGGCCGATGGAGACCACCGGGGTGTGGTCGCCCTCGTTGGCTTCCTTGACGACGTCGCTCCACCACAAGGCCATGGTGACCAGCACGCCGAACAGGCCGAGGAAGAACAGCCACGGATTGTGCTGCGGCACGCCCAGCAGGCCCTTCATCCAGGCCACGCCGCCCAGCGCCATGAGCGTCGCCGCGACCGAGCCGACGAGCGGCCACGGGCTCGGGTTCACGAGGTGGTAGTCGTGCTTCACGCCTTCGGCCATCGCAGTCCTGATCCCTCTAAATCCCCCAAGCGGCCGGGCCCGCGGATTCGCACCCGCGACGGCGGCCGTTTGGCGTGACGCTATAGCCCTGCGCCGGGCGCTCCGCCAAGGGCTTTCAGCCCTTCGGCGGGGCGACGTCGGTGGCCGGGAAGAAGGTGTAGGAGAGGGTGATCTCCTTGGCGTCCTTGGTCTCGTCGTCCTGGGCGTACTTCGGGTCGACGAAGTAGAGCACGGGCATCTCCACCGTCTGGTGCGCCTGCACCGTCTGGTCGGAGAAGCAGAAGCACTGCAGCTTCTTGAAATAGGGCCCGGCCTGCTCGGGAACCACGTTGAACACCGCCCGCGCGGTGACCGGCTTGTCGGAGGTGTTGGTCACCTTGAAGAAGGCGAGCTTGGTCTCGCCGAGCTTCACCTGCTGGGCGGTCTGCTCGGCCGAGAAGTCCCAGGGCAGGTCGCGCAGGTTGGCGTCGAAGCGAATGGTCACGGTGTGGGCGATCACCTGCGTCGGCGCGGCCTTGGCGCGGCTGACGGTGCCGTCGAAGCCGGTGGCCTGGCAGAAGGCGCGGTAGAGCGGGATGGAGGCGTAGGCCGCCCCGATCATGCCGAAGAAGACGACGGCGCAGATCACCGCCACGTTGCGGTTGCGCCGCATCTGCGGCGACAGGCGCGCCGGCTCAGAAGGTCCGGGTCGCGACATTGCCGCCAAGCCTCACCAGGGTGACCACGAAGATCAGGACGACGAACAGGAAAAGGCCGACCCCGAGCGCGATGTTGCGGCCGCGCCGCGCCTTGCTCTCGGCCTCGGTCTCCCGGGCGGGATCGCTCATCGGACAAGCTCCAGGGCCGGCCAGCCGGCCAGATGTTCAACCAGCAGGGTGGCGAACAGAAGGGTGAGATAGAGGATCGAGAAGGCGAACAGGTTGCGCGCGTCCTTGGCGCCGGCGCGCACGCTGTAGAGGCCCTGGTCGTCGGTGCGCGGATCGGCGCTCTCGCCCGCATGGCTGCGGAACAGCCGGACCGCCAGCAGCAGGAAGACGAGGCCGCCCAGGCCGGAGACCGCCAGATAGGCTGCGCCGCCCAGGCCGGTGAAGGCCGGCGCCACGCAGAGCGGCACGAACAGCAGGCTGTAGATCAGGATCTGCCGCCGCGTGGAGGCCGCGCCTGCGACCACCGGCATCATCGGCACGCCGGCGCGGGCGTAGTCCTCGCTGGTGTAGAGCGACAGCGCCCAGAAGTGCGGCGGGGTCCACATGAAGATGATGGCGCACAGGAGCCAGGCGTTCGGCGGCGCGGCCCCCGTCGCCGCCGCCCAGCCGATCACCGGCGGCAGCGCGCCGGCGAGGCCGCCGACGACGATGTTCTGCGCCGTCCAGCGCTTCAGCCACACCGTGTAGACCACGGCGTAGAACAGGATGGTGAAGGCCAGCAGCCCTGCCGCCAGCCAGTTCAGCGCCATGCCCATGAGCATGACCGAGAACAGCGAAAGCACGACGCCGAGGGTGAGCGCGTCGGCGGCCTGCACCCGTCCCGCCGGCACCGGCCGCCCCCGCGTGCGCCGCATCTTCGCGTCGATGTCGGCGTCGTACCACATGTTGAGCGCGCCCGCCGCGCCGGCGCCCACCGCGATGCAGAGGATGGCGACGGCGCCGAGCACGGGGTGGATCGGCCGATCGGCGCAGACCAGGCCGGTCAGGCCGGTGAACACCACCAGCGACATCACGCGCGGCTTCAGGAGCTGCACGAAGTCCTGCCAGCGGGCGGGAGCGCGGGTGGTGGAATGGGCCGTGGCCATGGCCATGGAGCTTACTCTGAAACCTCGAAGGGCGCGCACTTACCTCCCCAGACGGGGTCGGGGGAGGGAAACCATCGGCCGCAGAGCCGATGGTGGAGGGGGAAAGCCTCGGCATCGCCAAATCGATTGGCGCTGTCAGAGCTCGACGGATGGGGCTCGCCTGCTCCACCACCCGCTCTGCGGCGGGCGGTCGCCCTCCCCCGACGTGTCGGGGGAGGTAGCGGCCTAGTGGCTCTCGGCCTCGATCACCGGCAGTTCATTGAACTGGTGGAAGGGCGGCGGCGAGGACAGCGTCCACTCCAGCGTGGTCGCGCCTTCGCCCCAGGGATTGGCCTCGGCCTTGCGGCGCGAAACCATCGCCTCCAGCAGCATCACCAGGAAGACGCCCACGCCCACCAGGGTGATGACATAGCCGATCGAGGACACCTTGTTCCAGAAGGCGAAGGCCTCCGGATAGTCCACGTAGCGGCGCGGCATGCCCTGCAGGCCGAGGAAGTGCTGCGGGAAGAAGATCAGGTTCACGCCGACGAAGGTGATCCAGAAGTGGGTCGCCCCCAGCCACTCGCGGTACTTCACCCCCCAGATCTTCTCGAACCAGTAGTAGAAGCCGCCGAAGATGGCGAACACCGCGCCCAGGCTCAGCACGTAGTGGAAGTGGGCCACCACGTAGTAGGTGTCGTGCAGGCTGTAGTCGATGCCGGCGTTGGCCAGCACGACGCCGGTGACGCCGCCGACGGTGAACAGGAAGATGAAGCCGATCGCCCACAGCATGGGCGTCTTGAAGTCGATCGACCCGCCCCACATGGTGGCGATCCAGCTGAACACCTTCACGCCGGTCGGCACCGCGATGACCATGGTGGCCGCCACGAAGTAGGCGCGCAGATTGATGTTCATGCCCACCGTGTACATGTGGTGCGCCCACACGATGAAGCCGACGAAGCCGATCGCGACCATGGCGTAGGCCATCGCCAGATAGCCGAACACCGGCTTGCGCGAGAAGGTCGAGACGATGTGGCTGACGATGCCGAAGCCCGGCAGGATCAGGATGTAGACCTCGGGGTGGCCGAAGAACCAGAACAGGTGCTGGTACATGACCGGGTCGCCGCCGCCGGCCGCGTCGAAGAAGTGGGTGTGGAAGTTGCGGTCGGTCAGCAGCATGGTGATCGCGCCCGCCAGCACCGGCAGCGCCAGCAGCAGCAGGAAGACGGTCACCAGCACCGACCAGACGAACAGCGGCATCCGGTGCAGGGTCATGCCCGGCGCGCGCATGTTGAAGATGGTGGTGATGAAGTTGATGGCGCCCAGGATCGAGCTGGCGCC